>JBOGVL010000262.1:0-4367 GCA_050692535.1 Actinomycetota bacterium
GAGTTCCCCACGGGCCTCGTCCCGGGCCCGGGCGGCGTCGGCCAGGCGCTCGGCCTTGGCGCGCAGCCCGGCGAGGTCGACCGCGTGCCCCCACGCGGACTCGGCCTTCGACCGGGCGGCCGACGTCCGCTTCGCGGAACGCTCCGCCTCCACAACCGCCTTCGTCCCCTCGACCACCGTCGACTCGGCGCCGACCGAGCGCTCCGCGAGCCCCTCGAGCGTCTCGGCGGCGGCGGCGGCGGCGGTCGCCGCCTCGCGCAGGTCGCGCGCGCAGCGCTGGAGCTCCCGGACCGCGCGCGCCCGATCGGCGCTTCGCTCCGCGATCCGGCGCACCTCCGACTCGGCCGCCGCGAACGCCTCGTCCCGGCCCGCCGCCTCCTTCGCGACGGCCTCCGCTTCGGCGACCGCGTCCGGAGTGACGCCCGCGTATTCGGTCTGGAGTAGGGCCGTCTTCGCCCGGACCTCCGCCTGGGCCTCGCGCTCCAGCTCGCCGGCCCGTGCGCCGAGGCGGACGAACAGCTCGAGCCCCAGCAGGTCGGTGAGGATCGCCCGCCGCTGCTTCGCGTCGCCAACCAGGAACTCGGCGAACCGCCCCTGCGGGAGGAGCACGGTCCGCGTGAACGCGTCGTAGTCGAGCCCGACCGCCCGCTTGATCATCGCGTCGGCCTCGCGCACCCGATCGGCGCCGTCGCCGGCCTGCTGCCACTCGGCGCCGTCCCACCGTTCGAGCAGGATCTTCGTGGCGCCCTTGGCCGGCGTCGCCCGCGTGACCCGGTATCGGTCGACGCCGACCGCGAACTCGAAGCACACCGCCATCCGGACCTGACCCTGGCTCACGAACTGCGCCGCCTGCCGCCCCACCCGCTCGATCGTGCCGAACAGCGCGTACGTGATCGCGTCGAGGATCGACGTCTTGCCCGAGCCGGTCGATCCCGAGATCGCGAACACGTCGAGCCCGTCGAAGTCGACCGTCTGGGGGTCACGAAAGGCCGTGAACCCCTTGACCTCGAGGCGCACGGGCCGCACGTCAGGCCTCCTCGGTCTCGAGGGCGAGCACCTCGTCGAAGGCGTCCAGGAGGTTGCCCGCGGGCTCCACGCCGTGGTGCGCGCGGTGGTACGCGACGAACTGCTCGCGCGGATGGAGCGAGGAGAGCGGCTCGTCCGCCCGCCGCGCCTCGGGCCGGTCGTACACGAGGTGCACGTCGAGTGCGTTCGGGAGTTCCTCGCGGACGCGGTCGGCGATCCCGGGCACGGGTCCGTCGGTGGTCACGAACACCCGCAACCAGGCGTCGCCGGCGGATGCGCCCGCGGCGACGACCTCGTCGAGCGTCCCCCGCAGGTCGCGAAGCTGCCGGCCGCTCGAGAGCGGGACCTCGGTCACCCGGGCGGGCCGGCCGGGGGAGGCCTCGACGACCGCGACGGACTTGCGCTGACCCGCCTCGCCGAAGTCGAGCTGGAGGAGCGACCCCGCGTACCGCGCCGGCGCCGGCGATCCCCTCACCGCCTGCGGGAGGTGGACGTGTCCGAGGGCGACGTAGGCCACCTCGCCCGGCAGGCGGCCGGGCGGGACGGCGTACGCGATGCCGATCGTGAGCTCGCGCTCGCCTCCGCCGGGGGTGACCAACGCCCCATCGGTGAACAGGTGGCCGAGCACGATCGGGATCGCTCCCGGCGTGAAGCCGGCCGCCATCGCCCTGAGCAGCTCGCCCATGCCCTGCGCGTACGACTGGTACCAGGCCTCGCTCGCGTCGAACAGGGCCGCCGCGTCGCCGAACCGGCGCTCGGGCACGAACGGGACACACGCGATCTCGGCCCGCTCGGAGCCCTCGCGGGCGGGAACGACCACGATCCCGCCGGCCTCGGGCGGCGCCACGCGCGGGGCGACCTCGACGCCGATCGGCCGCAGCAGCCTGCCGAACGCCTCCATGCGCACGGCGGAGTCGTGGTTGCCGGGGATCGCGACCACGCGGATCCCGGCGTCGTGCAGCCGAAGGAACGCGTCGAACACGAGCGCGTCGGCGTCGGGCGCGGGCACCCGGTGCTCGTAGACGTCTCCCGCGAGGAGCAGCGCGTCCACGCGCTCGTCCACCGCGATGCGGACGACCTCGTCGAGCGCGGCCGCGAACTCCTCGGTCCGCGACCGGCCGCGGATCGCGCGCCCGACGTGCCAGTCGGCGGTGTGCAGGAACCGCAGGGCCTACTCCCCCTCGAACCGGTCGAACACGACGTTCGGACCGCCGGCGCTCGCGGCCTCGTCGGCTCTCGTTGCCCACGACGGGAAGGGGAAGCGGATCTGGAGCGGGACGGGGATGTGCGGCTGCTGCAGGATCATCGACCCCGGCTTCAGGATCGAGGCGCGCGAACGCGTCGCCGCCGGGAGGAACCCGTACTCGCCGCGTGCGGCCTCGGCCGTGTCCAGCCGGCCGACCACCCGGAAGGCGCTGTTCGCGATCACGCGCCGCTCGACCTCCGAGGCCGTCTGCTCGGCGCCGACGAGGATCATCCCCAGCGAGCGGCCGCGCTCGGCGACGTCCAGGAGCACCTCCTTGATCGGGCTCCACCCGTCGCGGGGTGCGTAGCGGTTCAGCTCGTCGAGCACCAGGAACGCGAGCGGCTCGCGCCGTCCCAGGCGCTCCTTGTGCTCGAACAGCCGCTTGATCACCACGCCCGTCACGAAGCGCTTGGCCCGGTCGTGGAGGTTGTGGATGTCGACGACCGTGACCTGGTTCGACTCCCAATCGATCCGGTGCCGGGCGGGGTCCTCGGCGTCGCGGCCGCGAACGAGGTGGCCCATGCGGAACCGCGCGGCGTCGAGCCGGCGCAGGAACGCGGAGACGGTCGCGTCCGACACACGCCCCCGCCACGGCGAGCCGTCGGCGTCGACCTCGTTGGCCACGATGTCGCAGAGCTGTGCGAAGTCCGCCACGGGGTACCCCGAGAACCGCACCGTGGCGTCGTGATCGGGATCGTCCTCGCACTCGCGGTCGAGCTGGGACTCGACCCGGGCGACGAGGTCGGCGATCTGCGACCGCTCGTCGTCGGCCTCCGCGAACATGAACCGCAGCAGCCGCTCACGAACGAACTCGCGGATCGTCCAGAAGTAGGCGGTCACCCCGTCGGAGCGGCTCTCGACCTGCGGGATCGCCTTCCCGTCCGAGTCCGGTCGGATCGGGGCCCACAGCCCCACGCTCTCGAACGCGCCGGCGCGGAGCCCGAGGCGCTCGTAATCCTGCCGGTCGTCCTCGGTCAGGCGCGCGTTGGGCGTGTCGAGCCACATCAGGTCCTCGCCCTTGACGTTGAACACGATCGCCTTGGTGTTGGCCGCGTACCGCCCCAGCACGTCCGTATGGAACAGCGCGTACAGGAGGAACAGCGCGTACGTCGTCTTGGTCGCGACCCCCGAGATCCCGCTGATGTTGACGTGGGCGCCCCGCGTGCCGTCGAGGAAGTCGAGGTCGAGGTAGACGGGCTCGCCGTCGCGCGTGAGTCCTGCCGGCATCCGCCGCGCCATCTGGTCGAAGTAGAGGGCCTCGTCGCGGTCCTTGCCCCTCGCACGCAGCGCCGGCAACCCGGGCATGGGCGGTACGAAGATCTCGGGCTCGAACCGGGTCGCGACGACCTGCGCGGCGACCGCCGTGTCGACCGGGAGCACGCCGCGTTCGACGAGGAATACGTCCGTGTCGAACTGGGCGCCCTCGTGTCGGGCCCGGACGTCCTGGACGATCCCGGCGATCCGTAACGCCCCTCGCCCGGGGACCTCGGTGTCGACCACGACCGCGTCGTCGAGCTGGAGATACGCGTCGGGTGCGACGCCGACCCAGAACGTGAGCGGGGTCGCGTCCTCGGTGCCGAGCACCATGCCGACCGGCTCGGAGAGCTCCTCGACCATGGCCCTAGCCTCCCGTCAGCCAGGCGGTGATGGCCCGGCGGATGAGGCCGCGGTGGCCCATCCGATGCTGGAGCCGGGCCTCGAGCCCGCCCACGGGTGCGAGGTTCTGCGGATAGCGGGGATCGGTGGGTCGGCCCGCGAACCTCGGCAGCAGCCCGCTCACGTGGTCGGCGAGCGCCCGCGCCTCGTCGAGCCCGACGCCCGCGCGAACCTCGCACCGGACCAGCCCGGCGTGGTCGTGCCACACGGGGCGCGTGGGCACGAGGCGCGTGTACCACGCGAACCGCTCGAGCGGCTGCCCCTCGTAGATCAGCCCGAACAGCGGCGTCCGCTCACCCGGCCCGAGGAGCGGGAGCAGCCCGTCGTGCTGCGGATCGAGATACGCCCGCACGAACCGCTTCACCACACCCACCACCGGCGAGGCCGTGGCGTCCAGGAACCCGAGCCGCCCGTCGGAGAGCACCAGGCACCCGGTCTC
>JBOGVL010000263.1:0-4361 GCA_050692535.1 Actinomycetota bacterium
ACCCGGAGGCGATCGCGCGATTCTGGTCCGCGCTCCTGGTGACCGAGGTCGAGTACCGGTTCGACGACGGTCGCTTCGTGTTCCTCGCCTCCGGCGAGCACGGCCCCGGGATCGGGATCCAGCGGGTGCCCGAGGCCAAGATGACGAAGAACCGCGTCCACGTCGACGTCGAGGTCGACGATCTCGATGCATCGACCCGCTGGGTCCGCCAGCACGGCGGCTCGCGCGTCGCCGACCACCAGGCCGCCGGGATCCACTGGAGGATCATGGCGGACCCGGAGGGCAACGAGTTCTGCCTGGTTCCACGGTCTCGCGATTGAGACGAAGAGGGCAGGAACGCGTCACTCGACGGGTTGCCGCCTCCCGTATCGGGCGGTGGAGGAGGCGTCGCATGGAGGTTCGGCTGGCCCACGTCTGGTACGTCACGGTCGACTGTCGAGACCCGGACGCGCTCGCCGGGTTCTGGTCGCGGGTGCTGGGCCTTCCCGTGAAGGGCCGGTTCGGCGACAACTTCGTCATGCTCGCGCGCCCGAGCGAGGACGCGGTGGCGATGGCCTTCCAGCGCGTCCCCGAGGCCAAGGTCGTGAAGAACCGCACGCACGTCGACCTGCGGATCGACGACATCGGCGCGGTCACGGAGCTGGTCGAGTCCCTCGGGGGCTCCCGCGTGGAGGACCACGACGAGGAGGGCTTTCGCTGGCGCGTGATGCGGGATCCGGAGGGCAACGAGTTCTGCCTGATGCCCTCGGGCCAGGACGGCTGAGGCTCAGGCGCCGTCGGCG
Source organism: Actinomycetota bacterium (assembly GCA_050692535.1). Classification (GTDB taxonomy): domain Bacteria; phylum Actinomycetota; class UBA4738; order UBA4738; family HRBIN12; genus CALGFI01. The sequence goes on from JBOGVL010000263.1 coordinate 783, forward strand.
CTGAGCACCTGCCGGATCTTCACCCGTCCGGTCCGCAGCACGGCCCGCGAGTAGACCTTCGTCGCGATCGGAACGAGGGCGACCGTCGCTCCGATCGAGATCGCCGCCGAGAGGAGCGCCGCGCCGGGGCTCGTCTCCCCCAGGACGATCCGGGAAGGCATGACGAGCGGCGCCGACGGCGGGAAGAACGACGCGAACGTCGCCAGCGTCGACGAGGGATCGCCGACCGCGCTGATGCCGACGAAGAACGACGCGACGATCAACAGCGTCAGCGGGGTCATCGTCGTCTGGAGGTCCTCCTGGCGCGTGACGATCGAGCCGGCGACGGCGAACAGGCCCGCGTAGAAGAAGAAGCCGAGCACGAACCACGCGAGGACGAGCGCGATCGTCGCGATCGCGCCCGACGGGAACTCGAGCGAGCCGACGAGCCGGGCCGCGACGACCCCGACGATGCCGATCAGGAGCAGCTGCAGCAGCCCCAGCACGCCGATCCCGAGGATCTTGCCGCGCAGCAGCTGGGAGGGGCGCACGGTGGCGAGCAGTACCTCGACGACGCGCGAGGACTTCTCCTCGACGACGCCGGCCGCAACCCAGTAGCCGTAGGCGAACAGCTGTCCGTACAGGGCCAACACCCCGACGAAGGCGACCGCCGAGTTCTCGCGCTGACGCTCGCCCCGCGGCTCGAGCGCCCGGACCGGGAGGGGTGGCTGGTCGAGGGCGCCCCGAACCTCTTCATCCGAGAGCCCGGACGCCTCCAGCGTCTGCTGCGATCGGACGCGAACCGAGACCGCCTGGATCACGCCGACCAGCTGTTCGGGCGGATCGGCCTTCACGACGATCCGATCGGCGTCCACCAGGGCCGCGTCGGCGCTCCCGTCGCGGACGGCGGCGGTCGCGGCCTCCTCGTCGGGGAACGAATGCATCGTCACGTCGATCGCCAGCGCGTCGGCGGCCGCCACGACCTGCTCCCCGATCGACCGAGACTCCTCGCCGACCACGGCGAGATCGAAGCGGGTTCCGCGGTTGAAGAGGGACGTGATCACGATCACGCCGACCAGGATCACCAGCGTGACCGCGGTCGAGATCACGAAGCCGCGGTCCCGCGCCCGCTCGACGAACTCGCGTCGCGCGACGATCGCCCACACGCTGCGGCTCACGACTTCACGGCCTCCCGGAAGATCTCCGACAGCGAGGGCTGCACCACGCTGAAGTGCCGCACCTCGCCGGCCGCCCGGGCGGCGTCGAGGACCTCGTCCGCGCGAACGTGATCGACGAGCTCGACGATCGCGCCGTGGGGCAGCGGCTGGAGCACTCGGACGCCGGCCAGTCGGTCGAGCCACCCTTCCTCGGCGCCGGCCACCTCCACCCGCAGGAGACGCCGGGCATCCGCAGCCCGCAGGTCGGCGATCCGGCCGTCCGCGACGATCCGCCCGCCGTTGATGAGGACGACCGAGTCGCACAGTCGCTCGACGAGCTCGAGCTGGTGGCTCGAGAACACGACGGGAACGCCGGCCGACGCCTGCTCGCGCAGCACGCCCGAGAGGACGTCGACGCCGACCGGGTCCAGGCCGCTGAACGGCTCGTCGAGGACGAGCACCTCGGGGCGGTGCACGAGCGCCGCCGCCAGCTGCACCCGCTGCTGGTTTCCCAGCGACAGCGACTCGGTTCGGTCCCTGGACCGGTCCGCGACTCCCAGCACCTCGATGGTCCGCTCCGCCTGCGAGCGCGCGTCGGACGGCTCGAGCCCGTGCAGCCGCGCGAGGTACACGAGCTGGTCGAGGACGCGCATCTTCGGGTACAGGCCGCGCTCTTCCGGCATGTATCCGAAGCGCCGCCGGATCTCGGCGTCGACGACGGCTCCGCGCCAGCGCACCTCGCCGGCGTCGGGCTCGAGGACGCCGAGCGCGATCCGCATCGCCGTGGTCTTGCCGGCCCCGTTCGGCCCGACGAAGCCGACCATCTGACCCTCCGCGATCGTGAACGAGACGTCGTCGAGCGCGACGACGTTGCCGAACCGCCGCGAGAGGCCGGTGAGCTCGAGCATCCCCGATCAGGTTACGGGCCGATGGTGAGCACGGCCTTGCCGTTCACGCGCCGTTCCATCAGCGCGTCGATCGCGCTCGCCGCGTCGCCCCACGGCAGCAGGAGGTCGACCCGCGACTCGAGCCGGCCCTCGGCCACGAGCCCGGCGAGCGCCGCCAGCCGCGAGGTCCCGATCCGGGCCCGGATCAGCTCGTGCGTGACGAAGTAGCCGAGCAGGGTCGGCGCGCCCTTGCGGTAGAAGACCCTCGGGTCGAAGGTCGCCAGCTCGTTCGACGAGTTGCCGAAGGACACGATCACGCCGTCGAACGCCAGGCGCGCGATCGCGGCGGCCAGCGACGCCCCTCCCACCGACTCGACGACGAGGTCGAACGGCTCACCCTCGGCCGCCAGGCCGACGAGCACCTCGTCGGCGCCCAGCGCCGTCAGGCCCTCGCCGCGTTCGGGCCGGCCGACGATCGCCGTCACGTGGGCGCCGGCCATGTGTGCCAGCTGGATCGCGAACCGCCCCACGCCGCCGGCGGCGCCGGTGATCGCCACGCGGCGGCCGAGCAGCGAGCCGGTGACCGCGAGGACGCCGACGGCGGTGAGCCCGGCAACCGGAAGCGTCGAGGCGGTCTCGAAGGAGAGATCGTCGGGGATCTCGGCGAGGTGGTCGTTTCGGACGGCCGCCCGCTCGGCCCACGCGCCCCCGTTCACCCAGCCGACGACGCGGGCGCCCAGGCCGGGACCGCCCCCCTCGGCGGCCGGCCGCGTGACGACGCCGGCAAGGTCCCACCCCGGCCGCCACCCGTCCACCGCGCTCCGCAGCGTGCTGCACTCACCGCGATTCAACGAGACGGCCCGAACCTCGACGACCGCCTGGTCCGAGATCGGCTCCGGCTCGCCGACCTCCCGGATCTCGATCCCGTCGGGCGCCTCGGGCGCCGCGACGAGCGCCTTCACGAACCGTTCGATTGCCGCATCGAGCGGATCGTACTGCGCGGCAGACGCACGTCCGCGAGCTCGCGGGCGAGCGTCGGCCCGCGCCCGCGAACTCCTAGGTCGCCCGCCAGGTGATCAGCAGGTCCCCGCCGCCGCCGGGATCGGCGCCCCGGTAGGTCGCCTGGAAGCTGATCAGGGTCAAGGGCGGGATCACGACGTCCGACCCGTCGCTGCACGTCGTCATGCTCGGCGTCAGCGTGCAGATCGGGTGCACGGACCCCCCGAACATCAGCGACAGACGCAACTGGCCGTCGTCGGGCAGGACGATCGAGGTCCACACCGAGAAGTCCGATGCGGTCAGCGGCGTCGAGGGGGACAACATCGCCTGAGACTCCCCGGGCTGCGTCGCCGTGCTCACGCCGCTCACGGCGACCTCACACATGGCGCCGTCGAACTCGATGCACGGTGTCGGCACCGCCGCCCGGGCGAAGACCACCTGCGGCGATCCCGGTGCCCCCGGCGGACCGGCGGGGCCGGCGGGGCCCTGCGGTCCCTCGGGGCCTTCTCGTCCCTCGGGTCCCGGTGGCCCCTCCGGGCCCTCGTCGCCCTTGGGGC
>JBOGVL010000264.1:0-4352 GCA_050692535.1 Actinomycetota bacterium
ACGGCGAGGCTGCTTCCCCGAGCGTCTCTTCATCGTCGGACCCGTTCACCGAGTTATCGGGCACGTTCGGGGGACACCTGAGCACGGCGCGGGGGAAGCCTCCGGGGCCCATCGGCCGGCCAACGAAGGGGCGTCGGCGGTGAGGTCAGAAGCGGGCGAGCTCGAGCATCCGATCGTAGATTCGATCGGCGTCGGGCATGAACGCGTGCTCCAGGTTGGTGGCGAACCCCATGGCCGGCACGTCGGGTCCGGCGATCCGGACGATGGGTCCGTCGAGGTCGAACATCGCCTCCTCGGCGATCGTGGCCACGATCTCGGCCCCGGCCCCGTAGGTGCGGTTGTCCTCGTAGACGATCATCGCCTTGCCCGTTTTGCGGACCGAGGCAAGGATCGTCTCCTTGTCGAGCGGGCTGATCGTGCGGACGTCGACGACCTCCGCGGCGAGGCCCTGCTGGTCCTGAAGGCGCGAGGCCGCCTCGAGGCACTGGTGCAGCATGAGGCCGTAGGCGACGACGGTGAGGTCTCCGCCCTCGCGTTTCACGTCCGCCAGGCCGATCGGCACCTCGAACGGCTCGTCGGGCACGTCGCCCTTGATCAGCCGGTACGTCCGCTTGTGCTCGAGGAACAGCACCGGGTCGGGGTCCTTGACCGCCGCGCGCAGCATCCCGGTGGCGTCGTACGGCGTGGACGGCACGACCACCTTGATCCCGGGGATGTGGCCGTAGGTCGCCTCGATCGACTGCGAGTGGTAGAGCGCCCCGTGCACGCCGCCGCCGTACGGAGCCCGGATCACCATGGGCAGACCGAAGTCGCCGTTGGTCCGGTATCGCATCCGCGCGACCTCGGACACCATCTGGTCGTAGGCGGGGTGGATGAAGTCGGCGAACTCGATCTCGGCGATGGGGAGCAGCCCGTGCAGCGCCATCCCCACGGCGACGCCGATGATGGCGCCCTCGGCGAGGGGTGTGTCGATCACCCGGCGCTCGCCGAACTCCTCGAGGAACCCCTGCGTGACCCGGAAGACCCCGCCGCGCGTGGCGATGTCCTCCCCCAGCGTCACCACGCGTTCGTCCGCCGCCATGAGCTCGTGGAGCGTGTCGTGGATCGCCGTGACGACGTTCTTCTCGGTCACTCCGCGTCGGCCTCGAAGAACACGTGTCGTGCCAGGCTCTCGGGATCGGGGTCGGCGGCGTTCCACGCCTGGTCGATCTGCCGGTCGACGTCCGCCTTGACCTCGGCCGTCATCTCCTCGGCCCCTTCCTTCGCGAGGATCCCGGCCTTCCGCAGGTGGTGCTCGAACAGGTGGAGTGGGTCGCGGTGCTTCGCCTGCTCCACCTCCTCGCGGGTCCGATAGGAGCGGTCGTCGTCGTCGGACGTGTGCGGGAAGAAGCGGTACGTCTTTGCCTCGATCAGCGTGGGTCCCTCGCCGGCCCGGGCGCGTTCGACCGCGGTGCGCATCGCCGCGTAGCACGCGAGCACGTCGTTGCCATCCACGACGACCCCGGGAAACCCGTAGGAGCCGGCCCGGTCGGCGACGTCGTCGATCGCCATCTGCAGCGTCTGGGCGACCGAGATCGCGTAGTAGTTGTTCTCGCAGACGAAGATGACGGGGAGCTTGTGGATCCCGGCGAAGTTCAGCGCCTCGTGCCACGCGCCGGCGGACGTGGCGCCCTCTCCGAACCAGCAGCCGACGACGGCATCCTCCTCCCGGTACCTGGCGGCGTAGGCGATGCCCGCCGCGTGCGGGATCTGCGTCGCGATCGGAGAGGAGTGACTGATGATGCCGAGCCGGCGGGACCCCCAGTGGCTCGGCATCTGGCGACCCCCGGAGGATGGATCCTCGGCCTTGGCGAACAGGCCGAGGAAGATCTCGTACGGGGTCATGCCGGCGACGAGCACGACGGCGACGTCACGATAGTAGGGGACCCAGATGTCCTGGCCGCGGCGGAGGGCCCACGCCGTTCCGACCTGGCACCCCTCGTGACCCGAGACGGGGACGACGAACGGCGCCTTGCCCTGGCGATTGAGGCGGAACGCCGCCTCGTCGACGAGGCGGGCGGTGAGCATCGTCCGGTACATCGAGAGGAGGTCGTCCTGCCCGAGGCCGAGTGCCTCGTGTGAGCTGTCCGTCGTTACTCGGGTCGCCACACCACGCTCCTCCTCGGGCATCCTAGCATCGGGGTTGCGCCCGATCGGACCCGGCGACCGCGGGTGAGGTCGAGCCCGGGTCACCCCGGATGGGCCACCCGCGCGCGGCGAAGCGCTCGGCCGTCTAGGCGGGGAAGGCCTGTTCGAAGACGTCCGCGCTGTCGTCCGAGTACGTCATCGAGAACCCGCACCCCCACAGGAACTCGTCGTCGCCGGAGGCAAGCACGTGATCGCCCACGGCCAGGCCGAGATCGCCGGCGAGGGACGTTCCGCTGACGTCGTAGGTCCCGAGGGTCACGTTCGTGGTCTCGCCGCCGGTGAACCAGCGCGCGACCTCGAAGTCGACCTGGTAGGGCGCGTCCATCGCCTCGGGCTCGCGGATCTCGGTGACGGTGCCCTCGAACGCGAACTCACGCTCGGCGAGGGTATCCACGCTGAACTCGAAGGCGCAGCTGCCGAGCCCGTTGCCTTCGGCGATGATCGGGTCGACGAGGGCCTCGTCGCCGGCGGTCTGGTCGGACGCCTCACCCGAAGGGACGCTCCCGCCCTCGTCGGCGTTCGAGCAGCCCGCGAGCACCAGCCCCGCCAGTGCGGCACCCAGGACGTACCTCCTCAGCATCGGAGCCCCCTTCGGCGTGGATTGGCGCCTTCGACGGCGACGAGTCTCCCCGCGTTCCCTCGCCGAGGTTGCGGGATCCTGCTGCGGATCGGGCCGTGGTACCATACCCCCTCAGGGTATAGGTGGTTCCGCGCAGGTCAGGGACGTGGGAAGGAGTCGAGGTGGCCGGGTACAGCATGAACAAGAAGGACCTCCAGGACCGGCTCCGGCGGATCGAGGGGCAGGTGCGGGGAATCCAGCGGATGGTGGACGCCGACCAGTACTGCATCGACATCCTCACGCAGGTGAACTCGGCGAGTGCGGCTCTGAAGTCCGTGGGTATGGGGCTCCTGGACGACCATGTCCGGCACTGCGTGAAGGAGAGCATCGCGAGCGGCGACAGCGAGGAGAAGGTCGAGGAGCTCCTCGCCGCCGTCGCGAGATTTGCGGGGAAGTGAGCCGCATGGCCGAGGCGGATGTGCGAGAAGAGGTTCGAGATCTGCGGCTCGACGTGCTCGGCATGACCTGCGGCTCGTGCGCCGCTCGCGTCGAGAAGACGCTGAACAGGCAGGCGGGCGTCGAGGCATCCGTGAACTTCGCGACCGGCGAGGCCTCGGTCCACCTCCGCGACGGCGCTCCGACGTTGGACGGGCTCCGCGAGGCGGTGCGGGCCCGCGGGTACGACCTGCGGGTCCATGTGGACGAGGCCGAGGTGGCGGCGCGACGCGACGAGCGTGCGTGGCTGATCCGCCTCGTCGTGGCCTGGCCGCTCGGCATCGCCACGATGGTCCTGTCCATGGTGTTCATGGACGAGACGTGGGCGAGATGGCTCGCGTTCGCCCTCGCGACGCCGGTCCAGTTCTACTCCGGCTGGCCGTTCCTGAAGGGCGCCGTGGTCCGAGCTCGGAGCCGAAGCGCGAATATGGACACGCTGATCGCGGTCGGGACCCTCGCCGCGTACCTCTACTCGGTCCGGGCGTTGACCGGCGTGCAGGATCTCTACTTCGATACGTCCGCGGTCATCGTCGCGTTCATCGCGCTCGGCCGCTGGCTCGAGGCGAGGGCGAAAGGCCGGGCCTCGGAGGCGATCAAGCGGCTCCTGGAGACCGGGGCGAAGGACGCGCGTGTCCTGCGCAACGACAAGGAGCTCAGGGTTCCGGTCGACGCCGTGCAGGTCGGATGGGTCGTGAAGGTGCTCCCGGGCGAGAAGATCCCGGTCGACGGCCGGGTGATCGACGGCGCGTCCGCGGTCGACGAGTCGATGTTGACCGGCGAGTCCGTGCCCGTGGAGCGGTCGGCGGGCGACCGGGTCGCGGGGGCGACCGTCAACCTCGACGGCGTCCTGGTGATCGAGGCCACCGGCGTCGGCGAGAACACGGCGCTCGCACAGATCGCGCGCCTGGTCGCCCAGGCCCAGGGGACGAAGGCGCCGATCCAGCGCCTGGCCGATCGCGTCGCGGGCGTCTTCGTGCCGGTGGTCCTGGGCATCGCGGCGATCACGGCCGTCGCGTGGTACCTCGTGGACGGGACGGCGCGCGACGCCCTCGAGCCGGCCGTCGCGGTGTTGATCATCGCCTGCCCGTGCGCGCTCGGCCTGGCCACGCCG
>JBOGVL010000265.1:0-4351 GCA_050692535.1 Actinomycetota bacterium
ACCCACCACATGTCAGGGGGGACGTCCGGGTAACCGGGCGCGAGTCGAATCAGGACGTCCGCCTTCTCTGCGTTGAGCCCCGCTGGAAGTGGCCATTCGGACAGGACGAGACAGGTCATGCCCCCCTCCTCGACCACAACGTGCTTGATGTGGCGGTCGGCCAAGTACTCGAGGTCTTCGGGCAAAAGGGGCATTCCTTTATCTCCTGGCGGTCGTGCTAGACGCCGGGGTTGATTTGCTTGGGCGCTGTGAAGAACCGAAGTCCGTCGTGCATGTTGATGGACTCGCCGTCCTCTACAAGGTGATCCGGTTCACCCGGGCGGATCTCGTATAGGTCACGGTCCTCGCCGATTGGCGGAGAGGGGAGCTGTCGAAGCTGTGCGCCCGACAGGTTTGCTTCGGTGACTTCGAAGTGCACCCGGTCGATTTGGATGTGGAAGGTGTGGCCCTCTGGAGGGCCCTCTCCGTTCTTCTTGCCTTGCTCCATGCCGGCTTCAGCCATGATGACCTCCTTGGTCGCTACCAAGATACCACGGTGAAAAGATACTTGACCACCGAGCTACCGAGCAGGTAAGATTTGAAGCGTGAAACCCGTGAAGGCGATGACCGTGCGCCTGTCCCCAGAGCAGGCCGAGGAGCTCGAGACGATTGCCACCGTGGACGATCGCCCGGTTGCGGAGGTTGTCCGCGAGGCGATTGCTCGGCATATCGACGAGCGCCGGAAGGACGAGGCGTTTCGCGAAGGGCTGCGCGAGCGGATCGAGCGCGCGCAGCGGCTGCTGAAGTAACCCGGTAGCTATCCCGTCGTCGCGCCCTGGCTGCACGCGCGATCAGCAAGACATACGGGTCGTAGTTCCCCCGCCTATCCGACGACTGCAAAGGCGGACTCCCGACGGCGGCTGCAGCGTCGAGCCGGTCGATCGAGTCGCCGGGTCTGCCGGCGAAAGAGAAACGCGCCACGGGCCGCTTTCAGCTACACGGGCCGTGACGTCTCGCGGTCGTCCGCGGGACGAATGCGGGACGAACGGCCCGGCTGACTCGACGTTCAGATTCCACAGGGCCTCTGATCTGCGCCTTTGCTCGTAGTCCCAACGGGGTTCGAACCCGTGTCTCCACCTTGAGAGGGTGGTGTCCTAGGCCACTAGACGATGGGACCGGGCGTCGGCGAGGCCGAGCGGGAGAAAGGATACCGAACGTTCGCCGATCGACTCCGCATCAGTCGCTCAGGAGTCGCACCAGCTGCGTCCCGAGCGGGGTCAGGCTGCTGTACACGCCGCGGCCGCTCCGGTGCGCCTCGACGATGCCCGCGCGTCGGAGCTGGGCCAGCTGCTGTGAGACGGCGCCCGGGGTGATGGCGAGCCGCGCGGCGACCTCGCTGGTGGTCATCGGGATCTCGAGCGATCGGAGGATCGCGGCCTTGGATTCGCCGACCAGCTCGGGCAGGGCGGTGCCCGGGGCCGCGGGCTCGCCCTCCCAGAGGGTGGCGAGGCCGCGCGGCGGATAGGCCAGCGTGGGCTGCCACGGCTCGTCCCACATCACGGTGAGGCGCGGACACACGAAGACCAGTGGGATCAGGAGGATGCCCCGGCCGAGGGGCTTCACGTCCTCCTCCCAGTTGTGCTTGTCGAGGGTGAGGACGCCGTCCTGCCAGGAGGCCTCCGGATGCAGGTCCGCGAACAACGCCTGGGGCCCCTCAAGGGCGAGGGTTCGAGCGCGATACAGGACGTCGCCCTCGAGCAGCGACCGCATCCGCGGCCAGTGCGGCTCGATCGCCACCCGCCAGTAGCGCCGGAGCGCGTCGACGAGATCCGAGAGCGCTCCGCCCGGGTCCTCGAGGAACCGGTTGGCGTCCGGCGGCATCTCGACGCCCTCGTACGCGCGCCCGATCTCCCTCGCCACCACGTCGTGCGCGGTGGCCGCCACCCGGTCCAGCTCCTCGTCGAACACCGGGTACGGCCCCTCCGGCGGCGGCGAGACGAAGTCGGGGAGGTAACGAGCGCCGCTCGGGAACAGCGCGAGGAGGGACCCGAGGTCCAGCCGCAGGATCTCCTCCCGGTGCCGACTCATCCAAGGCAGGTGGAAGACGTTCGACGAGGGCTTCCGCAGCCCGGCCCAGCTCTTGACGACCTCCCAGATCGGGCTGAGCGCGAACCGGGTCTCGGTGAGGTCCTCGGCGGTGAGATGGATCCTGATCATCGCGCCTCCGCATGATCGCTGGGCCCGCAGCGCCGGACGAGAGATTTAGAGATTACTGAATCGATTCACGGATCGCCAGCACGCGGATACCTTGGCTCCCGGCGGCACCGAGCCGTCATCGAACCCGGAAGGAGGCCGAGATGCTGCCACTCCACGATCCGCAGCACGCCCGGCGGCTCGAGCGAGAGCGCCGGCGTTCCGCCGAGATCGCCCGCCGCGTCCGGGAGGCACGGACCGACGCCGAGGGAGACCGGAGGCACCGCCAGGTGCGCCGCCCCGGTTAGGGACGTCCCGCGAGCCTCGGGCCGGACGAGCCCGGCGCTGAGGTAGGGTTCGCCCGTGAGCTCCGCGACCCTCGCGCTCGCCGCGTCGCCGACCGGCGCGCGATCGAAGATCGCCTGGCGGGTTCTCCTGGCATTCGCTGGGAGCTGGCTCGTGGCGGGGCTCGCGCAGATCTCGATCTCGCTCCCGTTCACGCCCGTGCCGATCACCGGCCAGACGCTCGGCGTCCTGCTGGTCGGGGCGTCCCTGGGCGCCGGGCTCGGCGGCGTCTCGATGGCCCTGTACCTGGCCCAGGGCGCGCTCGGCCTGCCGTTCTTCGCCGCGGGCGAGTCGGGGGCGGACCTCCTCCGGCTGTCCTCGGTGAGTGGCGGGTACCTGTGGGGGTTCCTGCTGTCCGCCGCCGCCGTCGGCTGGCTCGCCGAGCGCGGATGGGACCGGAGCCTGCGCAGCTCGATCGGCGCGATGTTCCTCGGCGAGGTCGTGCTCTACCTGGTCGCCATCCCGTGGCTGATGCAGGCGATCGACGTCTCCCTCGGCCGCGCGCTCGAGCTCGGGCTCGCGCCGTTCGTCGTGGGCGACACGCTGAAGCTGCTGCTTGCCGCCGGCCTGCTCCCGGCGGGCTGGCGCCTCGTCGGCAAGCGCTGAGCCGCCGCCTCAGTTCTCGCCCTGGGCCCGCGTGAACCCGGGCTCGCCGTCGAACTCCTGGAGCTTCTCGATGTGCATCCAGCGATGTCGGGAGGACACGCGTGTCAGCAGGTCGTGCACGGCATCGTCCGACAGGTCGCCCGGGTGCTCGCGGAGCATGAAGCGGCACGCGTAGTGGTCGACCATGTCGGCCGCGGCGCCGGTGGGCGGGAAGACCTGACGGCCGCGGTTGGAGACGGACTTCAGCTCCAGGTCGGAACCGTCGGTGAGCTCGTGGAGGCTGCTGCCAAGCTCCTCGGGCCCCAGCGGCGACTCGACGAACAGGTCGAGCCCCACCACCGCCCGACTCGCCGGCGTGACGAAGTCCGGGCGCGAGCTGACCTGGGGGAGAGTCATCGGCTTGTAATCGCGGACCTGCCAGCGCTCCGAGCGCTTGCCGAGGTTGTCGATGATCGCGTCCGTGTACGTGGAGGTCGGCGTGCCCTTGTCGTAGCCCATGACGTCGCCGGTGAGGATGCCCTGCTCGAGCGTGACGAGGATCGCGTGCTCGATCTCGGCCGCGACGTCGAACTCGCCGAGGTAGCGCAGCATCAGGATCGCGGCGCCGATCACCGCCGTCGGGTTGATGACGTCTTTGCCCGCGTACTTGGGCGCCGAACCGTGGACGGCTTCGAAGATGGCGACGTCGGTCCCGATGTTCGCGGAGGGCGCGTAGCCGAGGCCCCCGATCAGCGCGCTGGACTCGTCGGACAGGATGTCGCCGTTCATGTTGGTCGTGACGATCACGTCGAACTGCTCCGGCCGCTTGACCAGCTGATGCGCGCAGTTGTCGACGATCACGTGCCAGGACTCGATGGCGGGGTACTCGGGCGCGATCTCCTCGAAGGTGCGCTTCAGCATCCCCTCGGTCATCTTCATGATGTTCGCCTTGGTCGCACACGCGACGCTCGACCGGCCCTCGGCGATCGCGAGCTCGAACGCGAACCGCACGATCTTCTCGCAACCCTTGCGGCTGATGAGCTTGAGCGTCTGCGCAACGCCGGGGGTCTGCAGGTGCTCGATTCCGGCGTAGAGGTCCTCGACGTTCTCGCGAACGACGACCAGGTCGATGCCGCGGCCGCTGTAGGGCGTGGTCACCCCGGGCAGCTCGCGGACGGGCCGGACGTTCGCGTAGGTCTCGAAGAGCTTGCGCAGGGTGACGTTGGCGCTCTTCTCGCCGAAGCCGACC
>JBOGVL010000266.1:0-4333 GCA_050692535.1 Actinomycetota bacterium
GAGCTCCTCGTCGCTCCCGGGGGAGGCGACGGCTCTGAGCGACGCCATGGTTTCCTTGGTGGCCTCGATCGGTCCTCCCGGGTCGGCGAGCGTGATCGCCAGGCCCGCGACCAACGGTGCCCGTCGCAGCGTCGCCCACTCCTCGTCGGTGTAGTCAGTCTTCTTCGTCATGCGAACCCCTTTCGATCGACTCGGTCCGGCCGCCGCCCCATGCCGGTCGCAGCGGGAGCCCGGAACGTCCTCCGTCGAGCTTGACGGCCAGGACCTGGTGAACATGCGTCCGGCCCGCCTCGAAGTTCAAAGCCGATGCCGCCATGTACAGGCGCCACACGCGCGCCCGCCCCGCGCCGACCTCATCGACGCACCATCCCAATCGGCCTCGAGGTTCCGGACCCACGCCCGCAGCGTGAGGGCGTAGTGTTCGCGGAGGCTCTCGACGTGGCGGACCTCGAGGCCGCTCCGCTGGATCGTCGAGACGACGTTGCCGACCTCGTGCAGCTCGCCGTCGGGGAAGACGTAACGGTCGATGAAGCTCTTGCGACGGAAGCGTGTGCGGCCGGCGTTCGGCGGTCGGGAGATGCCGTGGTTGAGCAGCCGGCCGCCCGGGCGGAGCAGCCGCTCGATCCCGCCGAAGTACACGCGAGCTGCGAGAGCCCGACGTGCTCGAACATGCCGATCGAGCTGATCGCGTCGTAGGGCCCGTCGCGCACCTCGCGGTAGTCCTGGTACCGGATCTCGACGCGGTCGGCGAGCCCGGCGTCGGCGATCGCCTTCTCGGCCCACTCCGCCTGTCGGCGCGAGAGCGTCACGCCGACCGCGCGGACCCCGTGGTGCGCCGCCGCGTGCATCGCCATCCCGCCCCAGCCGCAGCCGACGTCGAGCAGCCGCATCCCGGGCTCGAGCCCGAGCTTGCGGCACACGAGCTCGTACTTCGCGGCCTGCGCCTCCTCGAGGGTGACGTCCGGCGTCCCCCACACCGCGCACGAGTACGTCATCGAGGGCCCGAGCACCATCCGGTAGAAGGCGTTCGAGAGGTCGTAGTGGTGCGCGATCGCGGCCGCGTCCCGCACTTTCGTGTGGCGCCAGCCGTGGAGGCGCGCCTCCTCGAGCGGGATGGGGAGGGTCCGGTAGCCGTTTCGGCGGACATCCGACCCGACGAGGCGGGCCACCTCGGCCCAGCGCCGCGCGTCGAACAGGAGGACTCGGCCGGCCCGCTCGCGGAGGGCTCGCAGCGCCGCGTAGAGGTCGCCGTCGACGTCGAGCTCGCCGGTCACGTAGGAGCGTCCGAGGCCGAGCTCGCCCGGAGCGGTGAGCAGCCGCTGGAACACCGCGGGCGAGCGGACGAGGAGCGTCGCCGGCGCCTCGTCGGGCCCGAGCCCGCTCCCGTCGAACGCGCGGACGGCGATCGGCAGGTCGGGGCCGAGGACGGCTTCGAGCGCTCGCGCGACCGTCACCCGGCCAGGGTACGGGATGGATGGCTCGTGTCGTTTTCGGGGGTAGGTCTTCACGCAGCTCAGATCGAGGAGGAGGGCATCGATGCCACGGAGGACGCGGATCGAGGTGCGGTGTGACCGGCGAGCCGGGACGTGGGTGGTGAAGGGCGGCGGCGAGACCCACACCTTCGCCCTGAAGCAGGAGGCCGTCGACGGGGCGGTCGCGGCCGCCCGGGCCATCGGCAACTCCCAGGTCGTCATCCGGAAGATGGACGGGACGATCCAGTCCGAGCGGACGTACGGGAACGACCCCCGAAGGACGAAGGGGTAGCGGCCGGCGGATCGCCTCCGACACGTCGCGCACGGAACGGCTGGTTGTGACGATCACGGCGAGTGGTTGCGTATTGACACGACGGCAACTCGGGAGAACGCTGATGCGCGGAGGGGAACCATGGGGGCATCCGCTCAGGCCTTTCCGAATGGCTGGACGGCGCAGCTCGACGACATGCTCCGGGACTGGTACCGCAGGGTCGCGGCCGTTCAGGCCGGTCACTATCACCTCGCCGATCGGTTGGCGACGTACAGCACTCGCTTTGGGAATCCCGGTCGTGATCCTGACGAGCTTCGTGGGCACGAGCTTGTTCGCGAGCGTGAACCAGCAGGTCGGCACCAACGTGAAGATCGCCGGCGGCCTGATCAGTGTTGTCGCCGCCGTGCTCGCGAGTCTGATGACGTTCCTCCGCTTTCCCGAGCGAGCCGAGAAGCATCGCGTGGCCGCGGCACGTTACGGTGCCCTGCGGCGGGAGATGGATCACGTCCTGCACACGGACCCCGCGGCTCGCCATCCTGCCGATCCCTTCCTCAAGCACCTGCGGGATCGCCTCGACCTCCTCGGCCGCCAGTCCCCGGAGATCGGAGAGGCGATGTGGGCGCGGGTCAGCGCGCGATTCGAGGTCTCCGAGCCGGCGCTGTCGCCCCGCTACCCGTGGCGCAGCGACGGAGAGGCCGGAAGCTCCGAGGAGATCGAGGTCGAGCTGTAGGGCTCGGAGTTCGAGAACGCGTTCCCCTCATCGGCACCGGGACCGAAACCCGGTCACATGACGCGGCGGAGCGAGGTGGGCGCGTCGAACTTCGCCTTGACGATCCGGAAGATCTTCACGGGACGAATGCCCTCGAGGGAGATCTCGTCCACCGGCGTCGCCTCGACGCGCCCCTCGACCGCGGCCAGGGTTCGCTCGGAAACCAGGATCTCGTTGGGCTCGGCCGTCTCCGCGAGACGCGACGCCAGGTTCACGTGGTTGCCGATGACCGTGTACTCGGTCCGGGTGTCCGAACCGATGTTGCCCACCGTCACGTACCCGGTGCTGATGCCGATCCCGACGTTGAGCTCCTCGTGCAGGTGTTCGAGCCACTTCGCACGCAGGCCGTGGAGTCTCCGCCGCATCTCGAGCGCGGTCACCACCGCCCGCTCGGCGTGATCCTCGAACGGGATCGGATCGCCGAAGAACGAGAGGATCCCGTCGCCGACGTACTTGTCCAGGGTGCCGCCGTGGCGGAAGACGGCCTCGGTCATGAGCGAGAAGTACCGATTGAGCGCGTCGATCAGCTCCTCGGGCTCCACGCGCTCGGACATCGACGTGAACCCGCGGATGTTGGCGCACAGGATGCTCAGGTTGCGGCGGGTCGAGTGCAAGGACACGGGCGCGCCGCCGCTGAGCACCGCGTCGGCGATCTGGGGCGCGAGATACCGACGGAGCTGCTCCGCCCGCCGGAGCTGGGTGAGCTGATCCTCCACGGTCTTCTCGAGGTTCTCGTTCAGGTCGGTGAGGTCGCTGTACAGCTTCGAGAGACGATCGTTCGTCCGGTTGAGGTTGGCGGTGAGCCGGCCGAACTCGTCGCGATTCGGGACCTCGACCTGCTCGTCGAAGTCGCCGCCGGCGATCCGGGCCAGTGCGCGGTCCACCTTGCGAACCGGGCGGATGAGCGACCAGGAGATGATGGCCCCCAGTGCGAGCGCGATCATCAGGCTGATCACGGAGATCACCACGACGGCGATCAGGACGAACCGATGCAGCGACGCCAGTTCGGTCGCCGCCGTGTCGATCCGCTGCTCGGTCGCCGTGATCAGTGAGGTGAACTCGTCCTCGAGTTCGTGGGAGATCTCGTGCTCGGCGGAGATGTGGAGGTCGAGGGCATCGTCGAGGGCACCCGCCTCGTAGAGCGACAGCACCTCGGCTCCCGCCTCGGCGTAGCGCTCGTCGATCGCCCGCAGACGGTCGACGCTCTCCTGGACGCCCGGTCCCCCGATCGCCTCGATGTCCTCGAGCTGGGTGACGAAGTTCAGTTTTGCGACCTCGATCTTGTCGTTCCACGAGTCGACGCGGGTGATCAGTGCCATCGCCCGGAAGTGGCTCTGACCCGTGACGCCGTAGATCCCCTGCCGAGCCAGGTCGCTCAGTCGGTGGAGCTCGATGAGCTGATTGGCGCGGTGGTTCATCTGCCCGATGACGATGATGCTCATGACGCCCATGCCCAGGAGGAGCACGGCGATGACGAGGAAGCCGGCGAGGAGCTTGGTGTGGACGGTCGCCCGGATCTTGGCGATGAAGTCGACGGCCGGTCGGATCAGCGGCGGAAGCCGATCGGGGTCGCGCTCCGTCTGCGGCGGGATGTCAAGCTCCGCAGTCGGCGTGGACGGCTCCTCGACGTCGTCGGTCTTCATGTCGTCTCCCGGAGTCCGGACGTGACCGCCTCCCGAGGGCGATCGCGAGGCACCGCGAGCGGTTCCGCGTCCGGCCTCCCGGCGATTTTCCCCGGCCCTGAGTGGCGGGTCAACGTGACCTCCGTTACACGAGATCGCGTGCCCGGCGACCGCGACCGACGCTCGCGGAGCTCCTGGC
>JBOGVL010000267.1:0-4332 GCA_050692535.1 Actinomycetota bacterium
CCGGCCTCTCGCTCCGCGACCGGCAGATCGCGTCGGTCGCCGCGCTCGTTGCGACGGGGCGCTCCTCACAGCTGCCGGTCCACCTCCGATCGAGCCTGAAGGCGGGACTGTCGGCCGACGAGCTGCAAGAGGTGATCATCCAGACGGCCACGATCGCGGGCTTCCCGCCGGCGATGAACGCGATGGCGACGCTGAAGACGATCGTCGGCGAGGACGCGGAGCCGTAGGGGCTCGGATGGCCGGCCCGTCTAGCCGGGCGGTCGACGATCGTCGGTTCGTTTCGGAAGATGGAGTGTCCGCACGGAAGGGAACCGCAATGGATCACGCGATCAAAGCGAACGGGCTGGTCAAGACCTATCCTGGCGACATCCGGGCGCTCGACGGGCTGGGCCTCGCCGTCGAGTCGGGCACCGTGTTCGGGATGCTCGGGCCCAACGGCGCCGGGAAGTCCACGACGGTGAAGATCCTGACCACGCTCTCGCGGCCCGACGAGGGGTCGGCGCGGGTGGCCGGGTTCGACGTCCTCGAGCAGCCGAACGAGGTCCGGCGCGCGATCGGCGTTGTCGGGCAACGGTCGGGCGTCGATCGCGAGGCCACCGGCCGGGAGAACCTCCGGCTGCAGGGCCAGCTCTTCGGGATGGGCGGGAAGGAGCTGGAGCTCCGGGCGTCGGACCTCCTCGATCGGTTCGGCCTGGGCGAGGCCGCAGACCGGATCGTCAAGACGTACTCCGGCGGGATGCAGCGTCGGCTGGACATCGCGCTCGGCCTGATCCACGAGCCGCGGGTGCTGTTCCTCGACGAGCCGACGACCGGACTGGACCCGGAGGTGCGCGCCGGGATGTGGGAGGAGATCTCGCGACTGGCCGAGCGCGGGCTCACCATCTTCCTCACGACCCACTATCTCGAGGAGGCCGACGCCCTCACGCGTCGCCTGGTGATCGTCGACCGCGGCAAGATCGTGGCCGAGGGCACCGCGGACGAGCTCAAGGGCGAGCTCAAGGGCGACGCGCTCAACGTCGAGCTCGCCGAGCCCGAATCCGACGGACGCGTGCAGACGGCGCTCGAGCGGCTCATCGAGGTCCGCGACGTGACGGTCGACGGCCGGACGCTCCGTGCCCGCTCCGACGACGGGGCGCGCGCCGTGCCGGTCGTCCTGCAGGCGCTCGAGGCCGGCGGCGTCGCCGTCGCCAGCGTGACCGTCTCGCGCCCGTCGCTCGACGACGTCTACCTGCGTTCCACGGGGCGCAGCTTCACCCAGGCGGAGAGCCAGGCGGCGGAGGAGCAACGGGAGCGCGGCGGCCGAGAGGAGGCGCGGCGATGACGGCGACCGCCGTCCGGCACACCTGGTACATGTCGCAGCGTCAGATGCGGATGTTGTTCCGGCAGCCGGTCTGGATCGCGATCACGCTGGTGCAGCCGATCATCTGGATCCTGCTGTACGGACAGGCGTACCGGAACATCACCGATCTCGGCGGGTTCGGTACGTCGGAGTACCTGACCTACCTGACCCCGGGGATCGTGGTCATGACCGCGCTGTTCTCGGGCGGATGGAACGGGTTCGGCGTGATCGAGGACATCAAGCAGGGCGTCATGGACCGGTTCCTGGTGACGCCCGCCAGCCGCGGCGCCATCATCGTCGGCCGGCTCGTGCAGCTCGGCATCATCGCCGTCATCCAGTCGGTGATCCTGCTCACGATCGGCGCGCTCACCGGCGCCGACTACTCCACGATCATCGGACTCCTGGTGCTGATCCTCGCCGCCGTCCTGCTCGGAGCGGCCTTCGGCGGGCTCTCGAACGCGATGTCGGTGGTCGTCCGCAAGGAGGAGACCGTGATCGCGGCGGTCAACTTCGTCATCCTGCCGCTCGTGTTCCTGTCGACCGTGTTCCTGCCGCAGAGCGTCCTGCCCGGGTGGATCCAGAACGTCGCGACCCTCAACCCGGTCAACTGGGCGGTGCAGGCGGGGCGCGAGGCGGTCAGCCCGTCGCCGGACTGGGGGCTGATCGGCACGCGGCTCGCGATGCTCGCGGCCCTGGCGCTCGTCTGTACGTGGCTCGCCACCCGAGCGTTCCGCGCGTACCAGCGCTCCGTCTGAGCCGACCGCCGCAACGAAAGCCGCGGGCCGACCGCTCTCGTATGTTCCCTGCGTGAGGGAACCGCCCGCGGGGGGCCTCCTCCTCCCGCCCCGTCGCCGCCCGGTCGCCGCGATCCTCGTCGCGCTGGCCCTGTCGGCGTGCGCGAGCGGCTCGTCGGCGCTGCCGAGGTCCAACCCGTCCGTGGCGTCCCTCTCGCCGCCGCCGGGCGCTTCCGGCGGGTCGACGGGGACCGTCTCGGTCGGCGACTGCCCGGTGGACGAGCCGAGGTTCTGCCAGGAGGCCTCCGCCCTCGCCAACGCGCTCACCCAGTCCAACGCCGAGGCCGTCCTCACGCTCAGCCGGCCGGAGCGGTTCGACTGCGCGGCGCTGGACCAGGACCGCTTCCCGCAGTGCGAGGACGAAGACCTCCTGCGCGGGTACGCGATCGCGGACTATCAGGGCAACTACTTCGTGGTCACGGCCAATCAGCAGCAGGACAACCTCGAGTTCTTCGTCGAGGCGATCGACGACGAGTACTCCGACGAGCTCGGCGGCGCGGAGATGCAGATCCTGGGCGTCTCGACCTGCGGCGGCGAGGATGGCCCCTCCTACCACCTCGTCTACACGGCTGGGCTCGGCGATCCGAACAGCACGTTCCCCGGGGATCGGTTCCTGGGGACGTACGAGTTCACCCAGCGCGACCGCGAGTGGGCGATCGCCGTCGCGCACTTCGGGCTGTTGACCGACTGGGAGCTCGTCCTCGACGAGCCGCTCAGCCAGATCGCCTGCGGCGGGATCCAGGCCTGGGGCTGAGCCCGGCGTCGACCGGGCCTCCAGGCCGCGCGCCGTCCCTCGACCTCGCTAGCCTGTGGGCATGGCGGAACGAGAGGTGCTGAGCCTGGAGCCCATCGCCGACGTTCCCGAGGTCGGCCGCTGGCTCTCGGCGATGGAGGACGCACGCCGGGACACGCTGCGCGAGTTCGAGGGCGTCCCGGACGAGGCGATGGACTGGGAGCTCGACGAGCTGACGAACACCCTCGGGACGCTCCTGTATCACGTCGCGCTGGTCGAGGACGACTGGCTCTTCGCGGATACGCTCGAGACCCCGGACCATCCGCGGCGACGGATGGATCTCCTCCCCTTCCCCGACCGGGTCGAGGGCGAGCGGCTCACGCCCGTCACGGGCTTCACGCTCGAGGAGCATCTCCGGCGCCTGGCGATCGTCCGGTCGATCCTGCTGGAGTTCTTCACCCCGATGACGCTCGAGGACTTCCATCGGCTCCGCGCCGGCGAGCGTTTCGACGTCTCGCCGGCGTGGGTGCTCCACCACCTCCTGCAGCACGAGGCGGAGCATCGCTCGCAGATCGCCTGGGTCCGCGAGGCCTGGAAACGTTCGCGGCGGTAGCCGGCGTCAGTTGCCGTACTGCGCGGTCTCGGGACGCTCGAGCATCAACGTGTGCGCGACCTGCTCGGCGACGGGGCGGTGCTCGACGCCACGCGGGACGACGAACAGGTCGCCGGCGCGGAGCGCCACGGGCTCCCGCCCCTCGATCTCGATCTCGATCCGGAACTCGCCGTCCCAGCACAGGAAAAGCTCGTCCTCGTCGTGGTGGTGCCACGGGAACTCGCCCTCCAGCCGCGCCACGCGCACGACCGCGTCGTTGACGGTCACCAAATCCTGCGGCCGCCACGGGCCCGCCAGCCCGCGGATCGAGCGGTCGATCGCGAGCGGCCCGTCGGGAAGGCTCGTCGGGAGGCCGCCGATCCGAAGGCGGTTGCCGTCTGGATCGATCAGGGCGACCTCACGTCCCCACGGCTCCTCCTCGATCGTCGTGTCGAACTCGCGAGCGATCTCCTCGATGCCGTCCAGCGAGAGATAGACGAGCGTGTCGGGCCGGGCGTCGCCGCGGTGCTCGGAGAGGTGGAACCGAACCTCGCCGCGCGCGATCGACACGTAGGCCGGCAGCTCCGGCTCGAATCGGTGCTCCCACTCCTTGCGGAACCCGAGCCGCTCGTACCAGGCGACGGCCCGCTCCGCGTCGAGGACGTGGAGGACCGGCATGACCTGCTCGCGCATCGAGGTCGATCGTAGGCGGACGCGCGAGCGTCGTCAGGGGGACGCTTCGGCTTCCTCGTTACCCGAAGCCGAAGCCGGTCACGCCGCGTCGACGCTCGGAAGGTCCGCCGCCGCGTCCGACACCGGGGCGGCGAGCGCCCGGATGACGCCCGGGAGCTCGCGGATCTCGTCGAGGATCGCC
>JBOGVL010000268.1:0-4329 GCA_050692535.1 Actinomycetota bacterium
CTGCCCGCCGGGGCCGGAGGACCGGAACACGTCGATCTGCAGGTCCTCGGGTCGAATCTCGACCTCGACGTCCTCGGCCTCCGGCAGCACGGCCACCGTGGCCGTCGAGGTGTGGATGCGGCCCGAGGACTCCGTCACCGGCACCCGCTGGACGCGGTGGACTCCGGACTCGTGCTTCAGCCGCGAGTAGGCGCCCTTCCCGCGAACCTCGAGAACGACCTCCCGGAACCCCCCGAGATCGGACGGCGACGCCGAGAGCACGTCGGTCTTCCAGCGTCGACGTTCGGCGTAGTGTCGGTACAGCTCGAGGAGCTCGCCGGCCCACAGGGCGGCTTCGTCCCCGCCGGCGCCGGCGCGGATCTCGAGGACCACGCTCCTGTCGTCGTTCGGGTCCTTGGGCACGAGGAGCCCCTCGAGCCGCGCCCGGAGCTCGGAGGCCCTCGCGTCGGCGCTGTCCGCCTCCGATCGGAGGTAGGCGGCCATCTCCGGGTCGCCCTCGTCCTTCGCGAGCGTGCGGGCCTCGTCGGACTGTCGGCGCGCCTCGCGGAACTCGCGGTAGGGCACGACGATCTCCTGCAGGTCGGCGTAGTCCTTGCCGAGCCTGCGCAGCCGGTCGTGGTCCGCCGCCACGGCGGGCTCGGCCATCTCGGCCTCCACCTGCTCGTAACGGGCCACGACCTCCGCGAGCCGCTCCTCGAGATCCATGCCTCGATTATCCCGGCACACCAGCGGGGCGACCGCGAGGCCGTGGGTAGCGCAGCTAGCGCAGCTATGGGGAGCCGTTCGGGGCGTCGTCCTCGTCGCCCCAGGAAAGGTCGAGGGCGGGGATGTCGGGCATCTCGAGCCGGATCGTCTCGGTCCCCTCCCACAGCTCCTCGTACGAAGGATCGTCGAGCCCGTCGAGGATCTGGTCCGCCACGATGAGCGGAGCCGACGGGATCGCCGACGCCTCGTCGCCCGCCCGAACATCGACGATCTCCTCGGCCGATGGCGATGCATGATCCCGCGGCGCGTCGTCGGCCGGAGCCGGTTCGGCTTCCAGGCCCGACTCCTCCGCCGGCGTCTCGATCGCCGCCTCGAGCTCCCGCGCGACGCCGAGCAGGCGCTCCTGCATCTGCGCGAGCTGGTCCACGAGCGCCTCGCGGCGGGTCGCGAGGCCCGAGATCGTCCGGTCGGCCTGGTCGCGCGCCTCGTGGAGGGCGCGGTCGGCTTCGGCCCGGGCCTCCTCGGCCTTCGCCTGGGCGTCCGTGCGGACCCGGTCCGCGTCGGTCCGGGCCTCGATCATGATGCGCTCGGCCTCGCGGCGGCCCTCGTCGCACAGACGCTCGGCCGTCTCGTCGGCCTCGCGGATCACGGACGCGACCCGCGTCGCGAGCCGCTCGTACGGGTCCACGGGCGGCTGGAGGTTGGCCCTCGACGCCGCCTCGGCCTCCAGCCGGGACTCGCGGACCATCGACGCCATCAGATCGATCTGATCGGCGAGCTCCCGGAGGTAGTTGCGGACCTGATCCGGGTCGTACCCGCGTCGCGTCGTGACGAACTCGCGACGCCGGATCTGCTCCGCGGAGACAAGGACGGGATGGTCGAGCCGGATGGCGGCCATGGGGAAGCCTCCTGCAACGCTCGGGGAACCTTCTGGACGCTACACGCGAGGAATCCGGATGCAAGCATTTCCGGGCCCTTCGGGCCAGGCTGTTGTGTCGTCAGCCGCTCGTAGGCCCCTGGTCGGACGGCTCGGCCGTCTCCGACTCGCGGCGGAGCACCTCGTTGAACGAGGTGATGGCCACCTCGATCTGGTCGCGATCGGGCGGCTTCGTCGTGATCTTCTGGAGCCACAGGCCCGGTGTCATCACCGCGCGCATGATGCGGGAGTCGGGGAACTTGGCCCCGAGCCGCAGCAGCTCGAACGCCAGCCCGGCGATGATCGGGATCGCGAGGATCCGCGAGCCGATCCGCCACCAGATGCCGGGGCTGCCGAACAGCGCGAAGACGAAGATCGTGATGACCATCACGATGAGGAGGAAGTTGGTTCCGCAGCGGACGTGCAGCGTCGAGTACCGGTCGACCCGCTCGGGCACGAGCGGCTCCTCGTGCTCGTACGCCGCGATCGTCTTGTGCTCGGCGCCGTGGTACGCGAACACCCGGCGGATGTCCTTCGTCCGGCCGATCAGCAACAGGTACCCCAGGAACAGCGCCACTCGGAACACGCCCTCGAGCACGTTGACCAACACGCTCGAGTCGATGCGCCGGCCGACCCATCCGAAGGTGGCCGCCGGAAGCACGATGAACAGCCCGATGAAGATCACGCCGGCGATCGCCATCGACAGACCCATCTGGCCGGAGCTGAGCCGCTCCTCCTCGGGCGCGGACTCGCGGGCCGAGATCGACAGCGCGCGGAACCCGATCCCGAGCGCCTGGCCGAGCGCGATGACGCCCCGCAGGAACGGCTTGCCCAGGATCGGGACGCGTTTCATCACCGAGTCGATCCCGTGCGACTCGACGTGGATGTCGCCCGAGGGCTTGCGGATCGCGACGGCCCAGACCTCGCGGCCGCGCATCATCACGCCCTCGATGACGGCCTGGCCGCCGTAGAAGTGATTCGGCTTCGTGACCTCGGCGGCCATGCGGCGCCGGGTCAGGCCTGCTCGGGCGCCGGCGCGGCCGTCTCGCTCGCCTCGGGAACGGCCGGCTCGGCCGGGGCGACGGAGGAACGCCGTGCGGTCGTCGCCGCCTTCTGCTGCTCCTGCTGCTTGGCGTACCGCCGCTGGAAGCGCTCGACGCGCCCGCCCGTGTCGACCAGCTTCTGTTTGCCCGTGTAGAACGGATGGCAGTTGGAGCAGATCTCCACGCGCAGCTCGGACTTGGTGCTCCGAGTCTGGAACGTGTTCCCGCACGAACAATGGACGGTCGCGATCTGATACTCGGGGTGAATGCCCTGCTTCATGTCGTCTCCCGTGTCGTGAGCGCCCGGACCTACGAGGGCGCCTTGGCGATCTCCTTCAGGAACTGCTCGTTGGACTTGGTCTGGCGGATCTTGTCGGTGAGCAGCTCCAGGGCCGCGCCCGGCTCGAGCGCGTGGAGCACCCGGCGCAGGCGCCAGACCAGCGCAAGCTCCTCGGTCGGCAGGAGCAGCTCCTCCTTCCGCGTGCTCGAGGCCTCGACGTTGATCGCCGGGAACAGCCGCTTCTCGGCCATCGTTCGGTCGAGGCGGATCTCCATGTTCCCGGTGCCCTTGAACTCCTCGAAGATGCCCTCGTCCATCCGCGACCCGGTCTCGACCAGCGCGCTCGCGATGATCGTGAGCGACCCGCCCTCCTCGATGTTCCGCGCGGCTCCGAAGAACCGCCGCGGTGGGTACAGCGCCGTCGAATCGATGCCGCCCGACAGGATCTTGCCCGAGGCCGGGGCCGCGAGGTTGTACGCGCGGGCCAGCCGGGTGATCGAGTCGAGGATGATCGCGACGTCCTTGCCCATCTCGGCCAGGCGCTTCGCGCGCTCGAGCACGAGCTCGGTCACCTGGATGTGCTGGTCCGGCGGCTTGTCGAACGTCGAGTAGACGACCTCGGCCGGCGAGACCGTGCGCTGCCAGTCGGTGACCTCCTCCGGGCGCTCGTCGACCAGGAGGATGATCACGTGCGTTTCCGGGCTCGAGGAGATGATGCCGTTCGCGATGTTCTTGAGGACGGTCGTCTTCCCCGCCTTCGGCGGCGACACGACCATCCCGCGCTGGCCCTTCCCGATCGGTGCGATCATGTCGATGATCCGGCCGGTCACGTCCGTGGGGCCCGTCTCGAGCCGGAATCGCTCATGCGGGAACAACGGCGTGAGCTTCTCGAAGACGGGTCGTTGTTTGGCGGTTTCGGGATCCACCCCATTCACGGTGTCGATCTGCAGCAGCGCGAAGTACTTCTCACTGTCCTTCGGCTGACGCACCTTCCCGGTCACGGTGTCGCCCTTGCGGAGCGCGAAGCGCCGGACCTGCGAAAGCGAGACGTAGATGTCCTGCTGCCCGGGGAGGAACCCCGAGGTCCGGAGGAACCCGTACCCCTCGGGGAGGATGTCCAGGAGCCCGGTCGCCGTCGGCGCGCTGGCGATCTCCTCCTCGCGGATCTCAATCTCGCGCACGCGGCGCTCCTCGCGCTGCCGGCGACGATCCTCCCGGGATGGGCGGCGCCGTCCGCCGTCGCGGTCCCGGTCGCGGGGCGGCCCGGCTTCACGATCGCGTGGCGGCCCGGCTTCACGATCGCGTGTGGGCCCGCCCTCGCGGTCGCGTGTGGGCCCGCCCTCGCGGTCGCGGGGGGGTCCGGCCTCGCGGTCGCGGGGGGGTCC
>JBOGVL010000269.1:0-4312 GCA_050692535.1 Actinomycetota bacterium
TCCTCGAGCCGGGCGACGCGTTCCAGGAGGCGTTCGTGGAGGCCGGGGCGTTCCCCTTCCACTGCTCGCTGCACGGCGCGCCGGGCGCGGGGATGACCGGCCTGGTCCTGGTCGGCGACGTGCCGATCCCCGGGGCCGCATCCGGCGTCGGTCCGGGCCGAGAGGAGCCGCCCGAGCTGCCCGGCGCGCTCGTCCGCGTGCCGGAGGACGCACCGACGATCCAGGCGGCGGTCGACGCCGCCGAGCCGGGAGGTCTCGTGCTGATCGCGCCCGGCGTGTACGAGGAGGCCGTCGTCGTGACGACGCCGTTCCTGACCATCCGCGGCCTGGACCGCAACCGGACGATCCTGGACGGGGGGTTCGAGCTCGACAACGGCATCCAGGTGATCGAGGCCGACGGTGTCGCGATCGAGAACCTCACCGCTCGCCACTACCTGCTGAACGGGTTCCTTTGGTCGAGCGTCTTCGGCTACCGTGGGTCGTACCTCACCGCGTACAACGACGGGGACTACGGACTGTATGCGTACGACTCGGCGTACGGGCAGTTCGATCACTCGTACGCGAGCGGCCACCCCGACGCCGGGTTCTACGTCGGTCAGTGTCAGCCGTGCCATGCCGTGATCACGGACGTGGTGGCCGAGAACAACGCCCTGGGCTTCAGCGGCACCAACGCCGGAGGTGCGCTGTTCGTCGTCAACTCGGAGTGGCGGAACAACATGAGCGGCATCGTCCCCAACACGCTCGACTCCGAGGAGCTCGCGCCGCAACGCGACGCCGTGATCGCCGGCAACTGGGTCCACGACAACAACAACGCCGACGCGCCGGTCAAGGCGATCTCCTACCCCTCGCTCGGCATCGGCATCATCGTGAACGGGGGCCGCGACAACCTGGTGACGCAGAACCTCGTCGAGGACCACGTGAACTTCGGGATCGCGCTGCTGCCCTCGCCGGACGAGCACATCTGGCTCACTCAGGGCAACGAGATCCGCGACAACCTCGTCCGCGGCTCGGGCGACGCCGACCTGGCGCTGGCGGCGCCGGCCGCCGGCGGCGACTGCTTCGACGGCAACGAGTTCTCGACGAGCCTGCCGGCCGCGCTCGAGTGGCGGAACGGCTGCGGCTCGTGGCTCCGCCCGATGGCCGGCGGCTCGTTCGGGGCGGCGATGGGCCCGCTGACGCGCTATCTCGACGCGCGCTCGGGCGACCTCGACGCCGGTGACTGGCGGACCCAGCCCGCGCCGCCGCCGCAGGACGACATGCCCGCCGCCGAGGTCGCGCCGCCCCTTCCCGCGACCGCCGAGGAGGCGGTTCCCCAACGCGTCCGGATCCGCGACGCGCGGACCCTCGAGGTCTCCGCGCCGACCGACGTCTCACAGGAGGTCACCGTGCTCGGTCTCCCGCTCTCCGCCGGCTTCTTCGGCGTCCTGATCGGCCTCTACGCGTACGCCCTGCCGCTGATCCTGTACTCGGCGTGGGTCTCGATCGCGCTCTGGGATCTCGCGCGTCAGGACGCCGTGCCGAACGGCGTCCGCGTCGGATGGATGGCGGCCGTGATCGCGATCCCGTTGCTCGGACCGGTCGCGTACTACGCGTTCGGCCGTTCCCCGATCCAACGTTCGCTTCGCCTGATGCTCGTCGCCGGCGGGGCCGCGATCTACGTGGCGCTCGCGGCCGTCGGCGTCGCCCTCGGCTCGTAGTCAGCCGACGGAGATCGTCCCCTGCATGTCGGGGTGGATCCTGCAGAAGTAGGACACCGGCCCGTTGCCCGCGACTCCGATGGAGAAGGTCGTCCCGGGCGCGATCTCGTCCGAGTCGAACGAACCGTCCTCGGCCGTGACCGTATGTGCCGTCGGATCCTCGTTCGTCCACGTCACCTCGCTTCCCGGTGCGACCTCGAGCTCGGCCGGCGCGAAGGCGAAGTCCTGGATCGTGACGGCCGATGCGCTGCCGCTCTGACCGTGCGGGGCTTCGACCATCGGGGCATCCCTCCGGACCTCCAGGAACCCCTCCATCCCGAGGTCGTCGTGGCCGTCGACGAGACACTCGACTTTGTAGCGCCCCGCCGGCAGGTCCAGCGTGAGCTCGGCGGTCTCGCCAGGCTGCAGGAGGTCGGTCTCGGCCTTGAGGCCGTCCTCGCCGCCGCCCGGACCGCTCGAGTCGTCCTCACCCTCGATCTCGATCTCGAACCCATGGGCGATCGTCCCGCGGTTGACGACGGCGAAGGTGACGCGACCCGGACGGATGGCGCCGGCCTCGAGCGTGAGCGCCCACTCGCCGAGCGCGACGTCCAGTCCACCGTCACGAGGGTCGACCTTCCCCTCGCCGGACGGCCCTCGCTCATCGCCGTCGGTCTGGGGGCTCGGCGCCGTCGAGAGACCACCCTCGGGCGGTGCGGCCTCGCCCGCGTTCGAGCACCCGGCGAGGACGAGCACGAGGGCCAGCGCGGTCGCGACTCTTCCCATGCTCCGAAACTATCGGCGCGCGCGTTAAGCCCGATCGAAGGCGAGACCAAGGTCTCGGTCGGACCTAGGGGATCTGCTGCTCCCGCGTTGTCGTCGCGCGGGCGAGGCTCGCGATCACGGCGCCGGCCAGGATCAGCACGCCGCCGATCGCGGTGCCCGCGCTGACCGACTCGTCGAGGAACACCCATCCGAGAAACGCTGCCGAGAGCGGCTCGGTCGCCGAGACGATCGCGGTGCGGACGGCGCCGATCCGCTGCAGCGCGCCGAGCAGGCAGACGAACGCCCCGGCCGTCCCGATGCCCATCGCGACGATCGCCAACCAGTCCGCCGCGACCTGCGGCGGCGTGGAGCGGCCCGCGATCGTCGAGAACGCGAACAGCCCGGCCGATGCGCCGGCGCTCACCCACAGAGCGCTCGTGAGCGGGGTCGTCCGCCGGAGCACCAGGTCGCTGCCCAGGAGGTACGCGCTATAGGTGACGGCCGCGGCCAGCGCGAAGACGACGCCCACCGTCTCGATCGCGAGGCCGGCGCCCGTCCCGGCGACGATCGCGGCGCCCGCGACCGCGCAGGCGAGCGCGAAGAGTGTGAGGCCGGCCGGCGCGCCGCGGCCGAGGACCCACGCCCCCAGCGTCACGAACACCGGATACGTGAAGAACAGCAGGGTTACCGCCGCCGCGGTCCCGTGTCGGGCGGCCGTGAAGAAGAACGTCGCCTCGATCGCGTACCCGAACACCGCGAGGGCCGCGAGACCGGCACGCTCGCCCGAAGCCGCGATCAGCGGGCGCCGGAGCACGAGGAGCGTGACGGCGAGCAGGATCGCGGCGACGCCGAACCGGTACGCGAGCATCGACTCGACGGTCATCCCGCGTTCGAGCACGTCCTTGCCGAGGACGACGATCGCGCCGAACTGGAGGGACGCCGCCGCCGCGAGGAGTCCGCCGACGACGTCCCCCCGGGAGCGGGTCGTGGTCGGGGTCGCCAACGTCAGCCGGCGTCGGTGAGCTCGATCCGCATGCGCTTGAAGGCCTTGCCCTTGTTCTCGGTCTTCGCGACGCGGACGTGGCCGACCTCGGCCGTCGAGCGGACGTGCGTGCCGCCGTCGGCCTGCTTGTCGATGCCCTCGATGTCGATCACGCGGATCGGGTCGACGGATTCGGGGATGAGGCTCACCTTGGTGCGGATCAGGTCGGGATCTGCGAGGGCCTCGACCCTCGGCAGGAAGCTCACGCGGACGGGGCGGTCGCCGGCAAGCTCCGTGTTCAGTTTCGCCTCGACCTCGCGGCCGAACTCGGCGCCGATCGTCTCGAGCTCGAAGTCCATCCGGGCGACCCCCGGCTCGGAGATGTTGCCGCCCGTCACCTTCGCGCCGTAGTCGCGGAACACGATGCCCGACAGGGCGTGCAGCGCGGTGTGCGTTCGCATGAGGGTGTGGCGACGGTCCCAGTCCACCTCGGCGGTGACGCTCGTGCCGGGCGGGGGCGCGTCGCCCTCGATCACGTGCAGCAGCCGGCCTCCCTGCTTGAAGGTGTCGGTGACCCGGACCTCGCCCGCGTCCCAACGCAGGACGCCGGTGTCGCCGGGCTGGCCCCCTCCCCGCGCGTAGAAGACCGTGCGATCCAGGACCAGACCATCGACGGTGGCCTCGGTCACCGAGGCATCGCAGGAACGGGCGTACGCGTCGGTCGAGAAGATCTCCTCCGTCACGCGCGAGAGGTTACTCGACGGCCGCCACCGGCTCGAACGCGCCGGGAAAGCTCTTCTCCCCCGCCCGGATCGGGACGGCGAGCCGGTTCTCCGCCGGCGGGATCGGGCAGCTCCACTCGGGGCTGTACGCGCAGTAGGGGTTGTAC
>JBOGVL010000270.1:0-4283 GCA_050692535.1 Actinomycetota bacterium
GTTGGACTTGGGCATCGCCACGTAGTCCTTGAACCGGCCGGGGATCGGCTTCCACAACGAATGGACCGCGCCGAGCGCCGCGTAGCAGTCTCGGATCGAGTCGACGAGGATCCGGATGCCGGCGAGGTCGTAGATCTCGTTGAACTCCTTGCCGCCGATCACCATCTTCTCGTAGATCGAGTACAGGTGTTTCGGTCTGCCGGCGACCTCGGCCTTCACGCCCGCCTCTCGCAGCCGCGTGCGAAGCGAATCGAGCACCCCGTCGACGTACTGCTGGCGCTCGCCGCGGCGCTTCTCGACGAGGCTCGCGATCTCGCGGTACGGACCCGGGTGCAGCGTCTTGAACGAGAGGTCCTCGAGCTCCCAGCGCACCTGCTGCACGCCGAGGCGGTGCGCGAGCGGCCCGTAGATGTCCAGCGTCTCGGTGGCGATCCGCCGCCGCTTCTCCGGCGCGAGCGGCGCGAGCGTCCGCATGTTGTGGAGGCGGTCTGCCAGCTTGATCAGCAGGACGCGGATGTCGCCCGACATGGCGACGATCATCTTCCGCACGTTCTCGGCCTGCTCCTGCTCGCGGCTGCGGAACGTGATCGACTCGAGCTTGGTGAGCCCGTCGACGATCCGCGCGACCTCGGGCCCGAAGCCCTCCTCGAGGGTCCCGAGCGTGACGTCCGTGTCCTCGACGGTGTCGTGCAGGAGTGCGGCCTGCAGGGTCGTGGTGTCCAGGCCGAGGTCGGCGAGGACCCGCGCGACCGCCAGCGGGTGCTCGATGAAGGGCTCCCCGGACAGCCGGGTCTGCCCCTCGTGGTGCTCCTCGGCGAACCGGTAGGCGCGCTCGATCTCCTTCAGGTCCGCCTTCGCGTTGTACGACTTGACCGTTCGGAGGAGCCCGTCGAGGCCCTCGGGCGGCGCCTCGGGCTCACCCGGGCGAAACCGCGACAGGAGGCCGCCACGCCGCTCCGACCTGACCTGCTCCCCGGTGTCCACGCGCGCGCCTCCTCCTTGCAGGCCAGTGTACGCCCGGCCACGCTCGCGAAGGCCCACGTTGGTCACGAGCGTGCACTCGCTGCGGACGACGTCCGCGACTGCGGATTCTGCCGGCGAGGTCGGCGTCGCGGCGGTGCTCGGCTAGTACTCGAGCAGCGTGAAGAGGTCGTAGCCCTTGAGCTTGTCCCGGCCGTTGAGGAA
Organism: Actinomycetota bacterium; assembly: GCA_050692535.1. Classification (GTDB taxonomy): domain Bacteria; phylum Actinomycetota; class UBA4738; order UBA4738; family HRBIN12; genus CALGFI01. Next base: position 1,186 of record JBOGVL010000270.1, read on the forward strand.
ACCGAGCTCGATCAGGGTCGAGATCCCCACGACCTTGCCGCCGATCCGCTCGACGAGCTGCGCCGCCGCCCGGGCCGTCCCGCCGGTGGCGAGGACGTCGTCGACGATGAGCACCCGCTCCCCCGGCGTCACGGCGTCCCGGTGGATCTCGAGCGTCGCCGTGCCGTACTCGAGCGCGTACTCCGCGGCCTCGGTGTCCCAGGGCAGCTTGTCCTTCTTGCGGACGGGGATGAACCCCGCGCTGAAGTGGTACGCCACCGGCGAGGCGAGGATGAACCCCCGCGCCTCGATCCCGACCACCTTGTCGACGTTGCCGCGACCGAAGTGGACGACGATCAGGTCGATGACCGTCGAGAACGCGAGCTCGTCGGCCAGCAGCGGCGTGATGTCCTTGAAGACGATGCCCTCCTGCGGGAAGTCGGGCACATCGCGAACGAGGGCTCGGAGCTGGTCGAGGTCCACGGGTTCACCTCCGCTTGCGCTTGGCCGGCGGCCTCCGCCGGCTCTTCGGGCGCGGGCGCTGTGACGGCTGTCCCGTCCGGGCCGTGGTGCGGGCGGCGGCGGCCGCGCCGACCGCCGCGTGCTCGACCTTCTCGGCGTCCTCGGCAGGCTCGGGCGGGGCGATCGGTCGCGGGCGGCGTTCGGTGGAGCGGCCCTCGAGCCGGGCTCGGTGTTGCCGGTACTTGGGCTCCCGCTCCTTGAGGATAACGAGGATCGGCGTCGCCACGAAGATCGACGAGTACGCGCCCGTGATGACGCCGATCAGCATGGCGAACGCGAAGTCCTTGAGGGTCTCGCCCCCGAACAGGAGCAACGACAGGATCGGCAGCACGACGACCAGCGAGGTATTGACCGAACGCATCAGGACCTGGTTCATCGACAGGTTCGCGATGCCCTCGTACGTGTCCTTCGCGAGGATCGCCGGGTTCTCGGTGTTCTCCTTCACCTTGTCGTAGATCACGACGGTGTCGTAGAGGGAGAACCCGAGGATCGTGAGGATCGCGATGACGGTCGCCGGCGAGACCTCTCGTCCCGTCAGCGCGTAGACGCCCGCGGTGATCACCACGTCGTGCACCATCGCCACGAGGGCGCCGATCGCCATCTTCCACTCGAAACGGAACGTCACGTACAGCGCGATCGCGGCCAGGACGATCACGAGGCCGATCACGGCCTGGCGAGTGATCTGCTCCCCCCACGTCGGCCCGACCACCTGGGTGCTGACCTCGCTCTCGCTGACCCCGGCCTGGACCGCGAGCTCGTCGACGAGCTGGGTCCGCTCGACCACCGTCAGGTCGGTCAGCGCGGTGGTCCGGATCTGGATCTGGTCGCCGCCGACGACCTGGATCTCGGCGTCGCCGCGGTCGTACGGCTCCTGCGCGAGCAGCCCGCGCACGTCCTCGACGCTCACGCCCGAGGCGTTCGGGTACTGGATCAGCGACCCGCCGGTGAAGTCGATCGAGTAGTTGATGCCGCTGAAGATCAGTCCGATCAAGGCGACCGCGATGACGGCGGCGGAGAGAAGGAACCACCTCCGGCGACGCTGGACGATGTGGAAGTTTGGCGTGCGATATCCCCGGAAGGCGAGCAGCAGCTCTCGAGCGGTCACTCGGACCCTCCGGCGATGGCCGGGACCGCCTCGCGATCGGCCGCGACGCCGCTCGTCACGCCCAGGCCGCGCATGGTGACGAGCCGCTCGTTGCGAGCGAGCAGGAAGACGGCCGGGCGTTTGAAGAACCAGACGACGAACAGGTCGAGCAGGACCGAGACGCCGAGCGTCAGGGCGAACCCTCGGACGGAGCTGATCGCCGTGAGGTACAGGACGATCGCGGCGAGCGCCGTCACGATGTCGGCGGCGACGATGGTCCGGAAGGCCTTCTTGAACGCGGGCTGGACGGCGGCGCGGGGCGTCTTCCCACCGTGGACCTCGTCCTTGAACCGTTCGAAGAAGACGATGTACGAGTCGGCCGTGACGCCGAGGGAGATGATGAGCCCGGCGACCCCGGCGAGCGTGAGGCTGTAGCCGACGCTCTGCCCCGCGATCGCCACGAGGGCGAGTGCGAGGATCGCCCAGATCGTCATCCCGAGCCAGGCGACGATCGCCAGGATCCGGTAGTAGTAGAGGAGGTAGAGGGCCAGCAGGATCAGCCCCGCGATCCCGGCGCGGATCCCGGCGTCGAGGGACTCCTGTCCCAGCGTCGGGCTCACCGTGAGGACCTGCTGCGTGGTGAGCTCGACGGGGAGCGCTCCGGCGTTCAGCTGCGTCGCCAGGTCCTGTGCCCGGTTCTGCGTGAAGCTGCCCGTGATCACCGCGGTTCCGCCGGTGATCGCGCCGTCGACGCTCGGCGCCGTGATGACCTGGCGGTCGACGACGATCGCGAGCGACCCGCCGACACCGGCGAGCCGTGTCGTGACGTCGCCGAACACGACGGCACCGTCGTCCGTGAGGACGAAGTCGATGCTCCACCCCTGCCCCACCGCGCTCTGGCCCCCCGAGTCGAAGACTGCCGTCGCGCGGTCGATCGCGTCACCCGTGAGCTCGACCGGGCCGAGCTTGTACTTGGTCTCACCCGCACGGTCGAGGAAGACGACCTCGCGGTTGCGAAGCCCCTCGAACGAGCACGGCTCGGATTCGGCCTCGGCGGCCGTGGCGCAGTCGACGGGTGTCGAGTCGTAGCCCGGCGTGGCCGGCGTGAGCACCTCGAGCACCTCCCGGAACTCGAGCCGGGCCGTCTGCCCGATCACCTGGAGCAGGCGCTCCTGCCCGGTCTCCTGCAGGCGTGCCTCGGCCTCCTCGCGCGAGAGGAAGCACCCCAGCTGCTGATCCGCGGAGCTCACGACGCAGAACTGCCGGTCGAACACGGCGACGCTGAGCCCGGCGAGCCGGTCCTCGGCCTCCGGCTCGGTCGGATAACAGGCCGCCCCGAGGTCGTTGCGGAGCACCTGCCCGCCGGCGTTCTGCAAGCAGAACGTCTGCGTGAGGTCCGTCGTGACGGTGGCGACCGCGAGGTCCGCTTCTTCCCGCGTCGGGAAGCACGGCTCGGTCGCCAGCCCGGTGCCCCTGAGGCAGAACTGGTCGTCCTGCTTGCGGACCTCGATCG
>JBOGVL010000271.1:0-4228 GCA_050692535.1 Actinomycetota bacterium
TCCTGGAGGAGGGCGGCTCGGAGGTCGCGAACGCGCTCGAGACCGTCGAGGCCTCGGCCCCGTCCTCGTCGGTCCGCTCGCTGCTCCGGCTGTGGGAACCCGCCGCCGGCACGGCCTCGAACGTCGCCGACGTGCCGGAGGCGGCGCTCTCCGACGATGACCCGTTCATCCGCGCCTGCGCCGAGCTGGTGCAGGCGACACGACACGTTCAAGAAGGAGACCCCATGGCTCGGTCATCGCGCTCGCTCTCTCCCATGGAGCTCGTCCTGGTCCTGCGCCGGATCCAGCTGTTCGCGGCGCTCGAGCCGGCCGAACTGCACCGGATCGCGGCGATCGCCGAAGAGCGCTCGTACGCCGACGGTGAGCTGCTCGGCGCCCAGGACGAGCTCGGCGACGAGATGCACATCGTGCTCGAGGGCACGGTTCGGGTGGTGCGCGCCGATGGCGACGAGGTGGCGCGACGCTCGACCGGCGACGTCGTCGGGGAGATGTCCGTGATCACTCGAGAGCCCCGAGTGGCATCGCTCGTCGCGGAAGGCGACGTGCGGACGCTTCGGATTGGCCATCGGGAGTTCGAGGGCATGGTGCGAGAGCGTCCGGACATCGCCCTCGCGGTCATGCGCGTCCTGGCCCAGCGGCTCGGCTCGGCGACGACCGAGCCTGCGTCCGCCCGCCCGTGACGATGTCCCGAGCGAGTCGAGGCCCACGAGTACCATCCAACGAGTGGCAGGGATCCCGATCCCCGAGGCGGCTCGCATACTGCTCGAGAGCGACGCCGTCGCGCACGTGGTCACGATCGACCGGGACGGTGGGCCCCAGGTCACGGCCGCCTGGGTCGGGATCGAGGGAGACGAGATCGTCCTCGCGACGATCCCGGATCAACGAAAGCTCGGGAACCTGCGGCGCGACGCTCGCATCGCGCTCTCCGTGCCCTCGACCACGGTCAACGCGTGGGGGTTGCTGGAGTACCTCGTCGTCTACGGGGCGGCGCGGGTGACGGAGGGCGGCGCCCCCGAGATGCTCCAGCGCCTCGCGCACACGTACCTCGGACCGGAAGTCGTGTTCCCGAACATCCCCGATCCCCCGCCCGGGTTCGTCACGAGGATCACGCCCGAACGGTTCGGCGGCGTCGGGCCGTGGAACCCGCCACGCGGCTAGGGACCCACGACATGGCCGCCACGATCGTTGACTTCCACATCGACATCCCCGATGTCGAGCTCGACGACCCCCGTTCTCGCCTCCGGAACACACGCTGGCCCGAGCCGGCGACGGTGGACGACTGGTCGCAGGGCGTCCCGCTCGCGTACCTCCACGAGCTCTGCCGGTCCTGGGCCGAAGAGTACGACTGGCGGGCGACCGAGGCGCGGCTGAACGCGCTGCCGCAGTTCCGAACGGTGATTGACGGTCTCGGCATCCACTTCCACCACGTGCGGTCGCCACACGTCGACGCACTGCCACTCGTCATCACCCACGGCTGGCCCGGCTCGATCGTCGAGTTCCTGAAGGTCATCGGGCCGCTCACCGACCCGACGGCCTCCGGCGGTGACGTTGGCGACGCCTTCCACGTGGTCTGCCCGTCGCTCCCGGGCTTCGGCTTCAGCGACAAGCCGGCCTCGTCGGGCTGGGGCATCGAGCGGATCGCCGCGGCCTGGTCCGCGCTCATGTCGCGCCTCGGCTACGCCCGATACGGGGCGCAAGGCAGCGACTGGGGCACGGGCATCAGCGCACTGGTCGGGCAGCGGGACCGAGAGCACGTCGTCGGGATCCACCTGACGCCGCCGCTCGCGCCGCCGGACCCCGCGACGTTGGACGACCTCACCGGGCGGGAACGTGCGGCGCTCGCCTCGCTCGAGCACGCGGCGGAGTGGGACTCCGGCTACTCGCGCGAGCACGCAACCCGACCACAAACGATCGGGTACGCGCTCGTCGACTCGCCGGTGGCCCTCGCCGCGTGGATCGTCGAGAAGTTCTGGGCCTGGACCGATTGTGGCGGCCACCCCGAGAACGTCCTCACCCGCGACGAGCTGCTCGACAACCTCATGCTGTACTGGCTGCCGCGCACGGGCGCCTCGTCCGCCCGCCTGTACTGGGAGAGCATCCGTCGTGTCGACGAGTGGATCTCGGGCGCTGCGCCGGACTCGGTGACCGTCCCCACCGGCTGCTCGATCTTCCCGAAGGAGCTTCAGCGCCCGTCCCGGCGGTGGGCGGAGAAGCGCTTCCTGGACATCCGCTACTGGAACGAGCTCGAGCGGGGCGGGCACTTCGCCGCGTTCGAGCAGCCGGAGCTCTTCGTCGACGAGGTGCGCGCGTTCTTTCGACTGGTCCGCTGACGTCCCTCATGCGGCGGGCCGCGATCGGACACGGGCGTCCGCGGGCCTCGGCCGATGAGATCGCTCGATCTCGCCGGTCTCTACCCTTGGACGTGTCGCCCCGACGAGCGCGGCGCCCGGTCCGCGTCGGGAGCACAGGACGGATCCGAACCGTTCGAGATGCCGATTGGGAGAGGAAGAGTCCATGGCCTGGGTGGTCGCGGAGATGTCGATGTCGCTGGACGGGTTCGTCGCCGACCCCTCGGACGAGGTGGGGCCGCTCTTCGACTGGTACGGGAACGGCGAGGTCGAGACCCCGTCCGCCGACCCCGAGCGGTGGACCTTCCGAACCTCGGAGGCGAGCGCGAGATACCTGCGCGACTCCCTCGAGTCCATCGGTGCCCTCGTAGCGGGGCGGCGGCTGTTCGACGTGGGCGGCTGGGGCGAGACGGGGCAGCCCTTCGGGGAGATCCCCGTGTTCGTGGTCACGCACGCCGTCCCGGAGGGCTGGCCGCGCGAGGACCGGCCGATGATCACGTTCGTGACCGACGGGGTCGAGAGCGCCGTCGAGCAAGCGAGAGCCGCCGCCGGCGATGGGTGGGTCGGCGTCGGCGGGGCGAACGTCGCCAAGCAGTGCCTCGACCTCGGGCTGCTCGACGAGGTGCGCATCAACCTGGTCCCCGTCCTGCTCGGCGAGGGGATCCGCTACTTCGGCGACCTGTCGAGCGTTCCGGTCACGCTGGAGGACCCTGAGGTCATCGAGGGCACTCGCGTCACCCACCTCATCTACCGGGTCCGACGGGCGGTCCGGACCCGATAGGTTTTCTTCACGGATCGCCGCGGCCGGATGTCGAGAACGACCCGGCCGCTCCGACCCAGTGCTGAGCGGCGCCGCAGCCGGGCGCCGGACGGAAGGAGACAGTGCATGAAGTGGATCATCATGATGTTCGGGGACCAGGCGAGCATGACGGAGGTCCGGACCACGGAGTGGATCCGGGAAATGATCCAGTTCATGACGCGCATCGACGAGGAGCTCCGGGGGTCGGGCGAGCTGGTCGCATCCGAGGGGCTCGCCGACCCGAGCCAGGCCAAGACCGTCCGGTTCCAGGACGGAGCCCCGGTCCCGACCGACGGCCCGTTCGCCGAGTCGAAGGAGTCGCTGGCCGGCTACTACATCGTCGAGAGCAGCGAGGAACGAGCGATCGAGATCGCGTCACGGATCGTCGCGTTCGTCGAGGGGCCGATCGAGGTGCGCCAGGTCATGGACGCGCCCCCCGCAGAGTACACGAGCTGAGGAGGACGACATGCAGAAGATCACCCCGTTCCTGTGGTTCGACAACCAGGCCGAGGAAGCCGCCGAGTTCTACGTCTCGGTCTTCAACGCCCGGCCGGGCGGTTCCGGAGCGGAGGCGAAGGTCCTGAACGTCGCCCGCTACGGCGAGGCGGGCCCGGGCACGCCGGGATCGGCCATGACGGTGTCCTTCCAGCTCGAGGGACATGAGTTCACGGGGCTGAACGGCGGACCCGAGTTCTCGTTCACCGAGGCGATCTCGCTCCACGTCAGCTGCGAGGGACAGGACGAGGTCGACTACTTCTGGAAGGCCCTCACCGACGGCGGCGAAGAGAGTCAGTGCGGCTGGCTCAAGGACCGCTACGGCCTGTCGTGGCAGATCATCCCGACCGCCCTGTACGAGCTGCTGAGCGACCCCAACACCGGACGGTCGACCCGCGCCATGCAGGCGATGCTCCAGATGAAGAAGATCGCCGTCGCGGAGCTGGAACGCGCGGCCGACGCCGCGTAGGTGACGACGCGGCCGGCGACCGTCCTTCTGCACTTCCGGATCGTGCGTTGACGGCCGAGGAGGACACGCCCGTGGGAGCCGCTGCCGAGGCACCCGCCATCGAGGACCTGCTGCGCC
>JBOGVL010000272.1:0-4212 GCA_050692535.1 Actinomycetota bacterium
GGTCGCCTTTAGCCCCGGTCCGGAGTGGATCGTCGTGCTCGTGGTCCTCGTGCTCCTCTTCGGCGCGAAGAAGCTCCCGGAGCTCGCGCGTTCCGTCGGGAAGTCGACCTCCGAGTTCAAGAAGGGCATGTCCGAGGGGGCCTCCGACGAGGAGGAGGCGGGCACCTCCGACGACGACGAGCCGCGTTCGGAGCGCAAGGCCGAGACCACCGAATAGCCGCCCCGTCCCCCGCACCGGTTCCGCAGGATACCTCCGTCCCTCGCGTGTTCTTGCCGCGATGACGATCCCCGTCGGGGGCCGGTCACATCGACTGCGGACTAGCGGGATTCGTCGGATCCGGCCGACGACGCCCGGGCGATCCGGCCGAGGACGCCGTTCACGAAGCGGCCCGAGTCCTCGGTGGAGAGCTCCTTCGCCGCGCGGACGGCCTCGTCGATCGCGGGACCGGGCGGCACGTCCCCCGGGAAGATCAGCTCGAAGGTCGCGATCCGCAGGATCGTGCGGTCGAGCGACGGCATGCGCTCGACGCGCCAGCCCTCCGCGATCTCGCCGATCGTCCGATCGATCTCGGCGAGATGCTGCGCCACGCCCTCGACCAGGTCACGGGTGAACGGGGGGATCTCACGGCCCGCCGCCTCCCAGTCGGCCAAGACGTCGGGCCCGGGAGTGTGGGTGATGTCGGCCTGGTAGAGCGCGTCGAGGGCCAGGCGCCGGGCCTGCCGCCTCGACGGCTCACGGGTCACTTCACGCGCTCGATGTATGCGCCGGAACGCGTGTCGACCTTGACCCGCTCGCCCTCCTCGACGAATAGCGGCACCTGCGCGATGTAGCCCGTCTCCAGGGTCGCCGGCTTCAGCGTGTTCGTCTTGGTGTCCCCCTTCACGGCGGGTTGGGTCTGCGTCACCGTCAACGCGACCGAGGCGGGAAGCTCCAAGGCGATCGGCGTCCCCTGGTGGACCGCGACCTGCGCCGTCGAGCCCTCGGCGAGGTAGTTCGCGGCGTCGCCGACGATCCCCGCGTCGACCGGCAGCTGGTCGTAGGACTCCATGTCCATGAACGTGAAGTGGTCGCCGTCCCGGTACAGGTATTGCATGTCCTTGCGCTCGACGATCGCGAGCCCGACCTTCACGCCGGCGTTGAACGTCCGCTCGACGACGCCGCCCGTCTTCAGGTTCCGCAGCTTGGTGCGGACGAACGCGCCGCCCTTGCCCGGCTTCACGTGTTGGAACTCGACCACCTGGAACAGCGTGCCGTCGAGGTCCAGGGTCATGCCGTTCTTCAGATCGTTCGTGGACACGCTCACAGCACCACCAGCTCCCTGGTCGACCGCGGGATCGTTCGGCATCCGCCGGCGGTCACCTCGACCATGTCCTCGATCCGGACGCCTCCGAGCCCGGGAATGTACACGCCGGGTTCGACCGTGACGACCGCCCCCTCGGGCAGCTCATCGGTCCCGTCCCACCGCAGCCGCGGGTCCTCGTGGATCTCGAGCCCGACGCCGTGACCGAGCCCGTGGGGGAACTCCTTCCCGTGGCCCGCCTCCTCGATCACGCGGCGCGCGGCGAGGTCGACCTCGGCGACCGTCGCGCCGGGCCGGACGGCGGCGATCCCCGCGCGCTGGGCGGCGGCGACCAGGTCGCGGATCTCGCGCAGCCGGCCGTCCGGCTCCCCGTAGGCGACCGTTCGGGTCATGTCCGAGTGATATCCCTCGACCAGCGCGCCGAAGTCGACCTTCACGACGTCACCGCGCCGGAGCGGGCGCTCCGTCGGGTGGTGGTGGGGCTCGGCGGCGCTCTCCCCGAACGCCGCGATCGTGTCGAACGCCCGGTCGTCGGCGCCGGCCCGGCGCATGGCGAGCTCGAGACCCAGCGCCAGCTCGCGCTCCGTCGTCCCCTCGCGGAGCTCCCCGCCGAGGATCACACGATCGAACGCCTCGTCGGCGGCCGCCTGGGCGCGCTCGATGCGGGAGATCTCGTCCGGGTCCTTCGCCCGGCGAAGCCGCTCGACCTCGGGGCCGAGCGGGACGAGTTCGAGGTCCTCCATCTGCTCCCGGAGCCGCTCCCAGAACCGGAACGTCACGCCCTCGGCCTCGAACCCGATCCGGGACCGGCTCCCGGCGACGGCCTCCGAGCGGACCGGGGGGAAGCCGTTCAGATAGATCACGCGCGCCGCGTCCGGGACCTCGCGTCGCGCCTGCTCCTCATACCGCCCGTCGGTGAAGAAGACCGTCGCGTCCCCGGCGACGAGGGCCTGCCCGTTCGAGCCGGTGAAGCCGGTCAGGTAGCGGACGTTCGGCAGGCGCGTCACGAAGAGCGCGTCCAGTCCCAGCTCGGCCAGCCGCTCGCCGAGGCGGGCGCGCCTCAGGCCATGATCCACGGCAGGGCCTCGAGCGCCAGGTGGTAGCCGCCGGCGCCCGCGCCGGCGATCGTGACGCGGCAGGCCGGTGAGATCACGGAGTGCCGCCGGAACTCCTCCCGGGCGTAGATGTTGGTCATGTGGACCTCGACCGCCGGAAGGCCGCACGCCTCGACCGCGTCCCGCAGCGCATAGGAGTAGTGCGTCAGCGCGCCCGGGTTCAGCACCACGGCCCCCCAGCCCTCCCCCCGCGAGGCGAGCAGCCACCCGACGAGGTCGCCCTCGTGATCGGACTGGCGCCACGCCGTCTCGTGGCCGAGGCGGATCGCGCGCTCGGCGACCTCACCCATGACGTCCTCGAGCGTCTGCGAGCCGTACCGCTCCGGCTCGCGCGTGCCGAGCGCGCCGAGGTTCGGGCCGAACAGGAAGAGCACGCGCACCCCCTAGGCTCCCTTCTGGCTCGGGCGCTCGGCGAGCATCGATCGGAGCCGTTCCTCGGGCACGGAGTCGACCACGACCGGACGCCCGACGTCCTCCAGGAGGACGAACCGAACCCCGCCTCGGTACTTCTTGTCCATCCGCATGGCCGACAGGATCTCGTCGGCCGGCGGAAGGCCCCCGTCGGTCTCGAGCCCGAGTGAGGCGAGCAGACGGACGTGCCGCGCGGCGAGCCCGCCGGGGGCCAGCCCCTGCGCCTCGGCCAGCCGGGCCGCGAACACCATGCCGACGGAGATCGCCTCGCCGTGCGATCGGCCGGCGAAGGCGTCGAGACGCTCCAACGCGTGCCCCAACGTGTGCCCGTAGTTGAGGATCAGCCGCCGCCCCGTGTCGCGTTCGTCCTCGCCCACGATCCCGGCCTTGGCCCGGACGCACCTCGCGACCAGGTCCTCGAGCGCGACCGGGTCGCGGGCGAGGACGGGAGCGGGGTCGCGCTCGAGCCGCTCGAGGAGCTCGAGATCGAGGGTCAGTCCGTACTTCGCGACCTCCGCCAAGCCCGAGCGATAGTCGCGCTCCGGCAGGGACGCGAGCGTCCGGACGTCAGCGAGCACCGCGATCGGCTGGTGGAAGGCGCCGACGAGGTTCTTCCCCTCGGGAAGGTTGACGGCCGTCTTCCCGCCGATCGCCGCGTCGACCTGCGCGGTGAGCGTCGTCGGGACCTGCAGGAACGGGACGCCGCGCATGTACGTGGCGGCGACGAAGCCAGCGAGGTCCCCGACGGCCCCGCCTCCGAGCGCCACGATCACGTCGTCCCGGTGCGCCTCCTGCGTCGCGAGCTGCCGGTGCAGCGCCGTCATCGTCTGCAGCGACTTCGCCTCCTCCCCCTCCGGGGCGCCGAGGTGTACGCAGGAGAGCCCGCCGGCGGACAGCCCGCGCGCGAGCGGCTCGAGATAGCGCCCCGCGACCGTCGCGTCGGCGATGACGAAGGCCCGCTCGGCGCCGACGAGCTCGGGCAGGTGCGCCCCCGCCCCCTCGAGCAACCCGGCCCCGATGGTGACCTCGTACCTGCGGCCGGGCACCGCGACCCTCACGCGCTCCAACGAAGGAGCTCCTTCTCGATCGCCGCCGCGACGTCCTCGACCGGGCCGCTCGCGTTCACGACGTGTGCCGCGAACTCCCGGTACAGGGGCTCGCGCTCGTCGAACAGGCGGTCGAGGTCGCCTTCCCGCTGGATCAGCGGGCGGTCGGCGGCCGGCCTGACGCGCGACCGGAGCACGTCCAGCGGCACCGACAGGAAGACGACCTCCCCCGTCGCGCGGAGGGTGACGCGGTTGGCGGGCTCCAGGACCACCCCGCCCCCGCAGGAGACGACCGAGGGGTGACGGGCCGCCGCCTGGGTGAGGGCCGCGGCCTCCAGG
>JBOGVL010000273.1:0-4186 GCA_050692535.1 Actinomycetota bacterium
ACCGCGTCCAGCTTGTTCACGGCGCAGAGCTTGGCCCCCGCCAGTCCTCGGACCTGACGCTCGAACACGAACGCGTCGCCCCGTCCGACCCCGTCGGCCGCGTCGACGACCTGGACGACGGCGTCGACGCCCTGGGTGGCCTCGCCCACCAGGTCGTTCAGGCGAGAGCCGAGCAGGGTCCGGGGCTTGTGAAAGCCGGGCGTGTCGGTGAAGACGACCTGATACAACTCCGTCGTCAGCACGGCGCGGATGTCGCGGCGCGTCGTCTGCGGCTTGTCCGAGACGATCGCGACCTTGCGACCGACCAGCGCGTTCACGAGCGTCGACTTCCCGACGTTCGGCCGGCCGACGACGGCCACGAATCCGCTGCGGAAACTCACAGCCCCAGATTCGACGGCCCGAACGCCTGCGGCAGGATCGCCGAGAGCGTCCACTCGGCACGACGACCGCTCGTGGACTCGCAGACCACGAGCATCTCGGGCCCGAACTCGTTCAGCACCTGCCGGCATCCCCCGCACGGCGGCGTGGGCTCCTCGTCGCCCGCGACGACCGCGACCGCCTCGATCGAGCGTTCGCCGGCCAGGACCGCCGCGGCGACCGCGTTGCGTTCGGCGCACACGGAGAGGGGGTACGACGCGTTCTCGATGTTGGCGCCCCCGAACACCTTCCCCCCGGCGAGGACGGCCGCCCCGACGTGGAACGAGCTGTACGGGGCGTAGGCGCGGTCCCGCATCTCCCGAGCCTCGGCGACGAGCTCGTCCACCCGGTCCGAGGGATTCATTCGGCTCGCACCTCCTGCTCGTCGGCGTTCGTCTCGGGCGCTTCCTCGCGCCGCGTGATGAGGATCTTCGCGATGCGGCGGCCGTTCACCTTCTCCGCGCGGAACATGAGGTTCTGGAAGGCGACCTCCTCGCCCTCGTCGGGGATCGAGCCCATGAGCCCGAGCATCAGCCCGCCGACCGTGTCCCACTCCTCGTCGGGGAGCTCGACGTCCAGGATCTCGTTCACCTCGTCGATTCCCGTCTTCCCGTCCACGCGGTACACGCCCTCCCCCACCTGCTCGAGCTCGGGTTCTTCGGTGTCGTACTCGTCCGCGATCTCGCCGACGAGCTCCTCGAGCAGGTCCTCGAGCGTCACGAGCCCCGACACGCTTCCGTACTCGTCGGTGACGAGGGCGATGTGGAACTTCTCCTGCTGCATCTCGCGCAGGAGGTCCGCGACCTTCTTGGACTCCGGCACGAAATGTGCCTCGCGGACGATGTCGCGGAGCGGCATGTCCTGCTTGCCCTGGTGCAGGGCCTTCAGGACGTCCTTGGCGAACACGATCCCCAGCACGTCGTCGAGGTCCTCGGTGAACACGGGGATGCGCGAGAAGCCGTGCTCCAGCACGAGCGCCTGCACGTCGCGGAGCGTCTTGTCCGACTCGATCGCGACGATGTCGGGACGGGGCACCATGACCTCGCGCGCGATGGTGTCGCCGAACTCGAAGATGGAGTGGATCAGCTCCTTCTCCTCGCGTTCGATCGACCCCTCCTCGTGACCGACCTCGGCCATCGATCGAAGATCGGCCTCGGAGACGAAGGGTCCCTGCTTGAGACCCCGCCCGGGCAGGAGCACGTTGGCCAGCCCGATCAACCCACGGGTCGGCGCCGCGAGCACCCGGCCGAGGAACCAGACGAGCGGCGCGACGGCGAGCGCAGCGCCGTCGGAGTGGAGCACGCCGAACGTCTTGCTCATCGCCTCGACCAGGACGAAGTACAGGAGCGTGAACCCGACGGAGACGAGCGTCACGCCCAGGCTCCCGAACTCCCGCTCGGCGAGGATCGCCACGACGATCGCCGAGCCGTTCTGGCAGAGCATCACCGTGAGGTAGACGGCGTTCAGGAACCGCGGCGGGTCGGATTCGATGCGCTCGAGCGTGACGGCGTTGCGGCGCTTCTCCTCAACGAGCGCGAGGGCGCGCACCCGCGTCATCCGGGTCAGCGACGCCTCGGCGATCGCCAGCACGGACCCGACCAAGACCAGCACCACGACGAGGACCCAGAGCCAGCTCACGGGACCCGAACCCCCGCGTAACGCTCCTGCCGCGTCCACATCTCCGACTTGTCGTCGTCCTCGTGGTGGTCGTGGCCCAGCAGGTGGAGGATCCCGTGCACCACCAGCAGTCGGAGCTCGGCGGCCGGGTCCTCGGGGTTGTTGGCGGCCGCCACGGCCGGGGCGATCACGACGTCGCCGAGGATCCGGACCCCGTCCTCGTCGCGGTCCTGCTCGTCGAGCGCGAACGACAGGACGTCGGTTGGTCCCGGCTCTCCCGTGTACGTCTGGTGGAGCGCGGCCATCTCGTCCTCCGTCACGAAGGACACCGACAGCTCCGCATCGCCGGCGCCCTCGCCGACGAGGACGCTTCGGGCGAGCGTCGCCAGCCCGTCGGCGTCCACTTCGGAGTCCTGCCGGTCATCCACGAGGACCCGCGGGGTATGGTCGGCGTCAGCCATCGGCGCGGGCCGCCCGCTGCTCTCCGAACACGCGGTACGCCTCCACGATGTCCTGCACGATCTTGTGCCGGACCACGTCGCGGGCGCCGAGATGCGCGAACTCGATCCCGTCGATGCCGGTGAGGATGTCCTGCACGATCACGAGCCCGGACGTCTGGCCGTTCGGGAGGTCGATCTGGGTGACGTCGCCGTTGACCACCGCCTTGGAACCGAACCCGAGCCGCGTCAGGAACATCTTCATCTGCTCCGGGGTGGTGTTCTGCGCCTCGTCGAGGATGATGAACGAGTCGTTCAGGGTGCGGCCCCGCATGAACGCCAGCGGCGCGACCTCGACGGTCCCGCGTTCCAGCAGCCGCGGCAGCGCGTCCGCGCCCATCATCTCGAAGAGCGCGTCGTACAGCGGCTTCATGTAGGGATCGATCTTCTCGTAGAGCGTTCCGGGCAGGAACCCGAGACGCTCGCCCGCCTCGACGGCGGGCCGGGTCAGGATCAGTCGCGAGACCTGCTTCTCCTGCAGCGCGCGCACCGCGGTCGCGACCGCGAGGTAGGTCTTGCCCGTTCCCGCCGGGCCGATCGCGAACGTGAGGGTCGCGCTCCGGATCGCGTCGACGTAACGCTTCTGTCCCAGGGTCTTGGGCGCGATGCCCTTCCCGCGCCCGGTGAGGAACACGTCGCCCAGCACCTCGGTCGGGCGCGCCTCGTCGCCCTTGATCAGCTCGATCGAGCGACCGACGGAGGACGCGTTGAGCTCGTGGCCCTTCGCGAGCAGGGCGATCAGCTCCTCGAAGAGCAGGCCGACCCGCTCGGTCTCGCGATCGGGGCCCGTGATCGTGATCTCGTTGCCGCGAACGACGATCTCGGAATCGAAGGCGGCCTCGACGAGCTTGAGCAGCTCATCGCGCTGACCGAGGAGGGCGACCATGTTCTGGTCTCCCGGGACCAAGATCTTGACGTGCGTGGTGGCTCTCGCCAAGCGGTGCGCTCTGGGGTGGTGTGCCCCGTTCCTCCTCGTAGGGAAGGGGTCGTCATCCGACGCCCCGTACTGGAGCCCGGATTCTACCCTCGGGCGGGATGCGCGGCGCGGCATCTCCTCCGCGTCATCCCGGCGGCCACGCCATCCGGCGCCCGCCGAGCAGGTGGAAGTGCAGGTGGAACACGGACTGACCGGCGTCGGGACCCACGTTCGCGACCAGGCGCCAGCCGCTCTCGTGGATGCGCTCCGTCCTCGCGAGGTGGACGGCGGCCTGGACGATGTCGACCATCACCCCCGCGTGCTCGTCCCGGACCTCGCGGAGGTCCGTGAGGTGCTCCTTGGGGATGAGCAGCAGGTGGGTCGGCGCCTGCGGACGGATGTCGCGGAACGCGAGCATCGTCTCGGTCTCGTGCAGGATCTCGGCGGGGGTCTCGCCCACCACGACCCGGCAGAAGAGGCAGCTGCTGCTCACGGGCCTCGATCGGCCGAGCGCTGCCTCCGGAGCTCGGCTTTCGCGCTCGCCCGCCGACCGGCCGGTTCCCCGCGCCGCTCCGCGAGCTGCTCGAGCAGCCGGCGTTCCTCCTTGGAGCTGGGCGTCGGGGTCGCGACCTGGATCGTGAGGAACAGGTCCCCGCGGCCGCGACGGCCGAGGTTGGGAACACCCTTGCCCCGGAGCCGGACCGTGGTACCGGAGGCCGTCCCCGGATCGACGTCGATC
>JBOGVL010000274.1:0-4186 GCA_050692535.1 Actinomycetota bacterium
ACCCGGATCTGCTCCGCCTTCTCGCGGAGCCGCCAGTACTCCGCGAAGTCGCCGAGGTGGCACCGGAGCTGCTCGCGATAGCCGGTGAGGTAGGCCTTGTCGCGTTCGAGCTGCCGTTCCAGCGCGACGACCCCCCGGTCGGCCAGGAACTGGGCGAACGAGGAGTTCAGCAGGTGGTGCGCCTCCTCCCGCGTGTAGTTGCGCACGAGGTTGACCGCCATGTTGTACGAGGGGCGGAAGGAGGACACGAGCTCGTAGGTCCTCGTCGAGGCCAGCGAGGCGACGCGCTCGAAGGGAACCTGTCGCTGGTACACGACGATGGCGTGGCCGAGGTCGTCGATGCCGCGCCGGCCCGCGCGGCCCGTCAGCTGCGTGTACTCCCCGGGCGTCAGGAGCTCGTGCCGTTCCCCCTGGAACTTCCAGAGGTCCTCGATGACGACGGACTTGGCCGGCATGTTGATCCCCAGGGAGAGCGTCTCGGTCGCGAACACGACCCGGACCAGCCCCGCCTCGAAGAGCTCCTCGACCGTCTCCTTGAACACGGGAAGCATGCCTGCGTGATGCGCCGCGATCCCGGCGGCGAGCGCATCCTGCAGGTCGAAGAATCCGAGTGTCTTCAGGTCGCGGTCGTCCATCCAGGCGACGCGCATCTCCGCGAACTCGCGGATCCGGGAGGCCTCCTCGTGGGTCGTCAGTCGCACGCCGGAGCTCATCAGCCACTCGACGCTCCGATCGCAGCCGGCGCGGCTGAACACGAAGTAGATCGCCGGCAGCATCCCCTCGTCCGCGAGGACCTCGACGACCTCCTCGCGCTTGGGGACGTAGACGCGCCGATGGCCCTCCCGCGGGCGTGGGATCCGCTGGTACTGCGTCGCTCCCGATCCGCGCCGGGTGAACGTCTTGTACCGGACCTCCTCGCGATCCAGCGACACGATGTAGGGGTTGGGCATCAGCAGCCCGCCCTGGTCGACGTGCATGGGATGGAGGTCGTGTCCGACCAGGTAGTGGTGCTCGAGGGGCACCGGCCGGCGCTCCTCGATGACCACCCGAGTCGGCCCCCGCAGCGTGCCGATCCACTCGCCGAACTCCTCGGCGTTGGAGATCGTCGCCGAGAGGCAGACGACCGAGACGGACAAGGGGAGGTGGATCAGCACCTCCTCCCACACGGCTCCCCGATAGGGGTCCTGGAGGTAGTGGACCTCGTCCATCACCACGGACACGAGGCCGTCGAGCGTGTCCGACCGCTCGTAGAGCATGTTGCGGAGCACCTCGGTCGTCATGACGACGATCGGAGCCTCGCCGTTGATGGTGTTGTCCCCGGTGAGCAGCCCCACCCTGGCCGCGCCGTGCCGGGCCACGAGGTCGCCGAACTTCTGGTTCGACAGCGCCTTCAGCGGCGTCGTGTAGAAGCACTTCCCGCCGAGCTCGAGGGCGCGCTCGATCGCGTACTCCGCCACGACCGTTTTCCCGGACCCGGTGGGCGCCGCGACGAGCACCGACCCGCCCGAGGCGAGCGCGTCGATCGCCGACGTCTGGAACGCGTCGAGCGCGAAGGGATACCGGGCCGCGAAGCGGTGGGGATCGGTCACGCCGTCGAGTCTACGGGCGCGTCCCCCGTTGGCCGAGGAGGCGCTCGCCGCGCGCCCGTCAGCCGATCCCGGCGGCGGTCAGATGCTCGAGCAGGAGCCGGTCGAACGCCTCCGGCGCCTCGAGGTTGGTGAGGTGGCCCGCGCCCTCGAGGATCTGCAGCCGCGCGCCGGGGATCCTCTCCGCCATCGCCGACGAGACGTCGGCAGGGATCAGCCGGTCGCCGGTCGACGTGATCACGAGCGTCGGAACGCCGATCCCGGCGAGATCTGCGGTCGAGTCCGGGCGCTGCGCCATGCCGAGGGAGGCCGCCGCGATCGACTCGGCGCTCTGCTCGGCGATCATCGCCCGCACCCGACGCTGCAGCCCGGGGTCCGCGTCGACCGCGAGCAGCGCGGGAGGTTCGTTCGCCAGGACGTTGCCCTCGGCCCGGAGCCTCTTCGCGAGCGCGGTCCGCGCCTCGACGGCCTCCCCGGTGTCGGCGACGGCCCGGGTGTTCGCGAGGATCAGGCCGGCGATCCGATCGCGGGCCCGGCGCCAGACCTCGAAGGCCACGTAGCCGCCCATCGACAGCCCGCAGACCAGGGCCCGGTCGATCCCCGCCTCGTCGAGCGCGCGTAGGGCCACGTCCGCGCATGCCGCCATCGACGTGACCTCACCCGCCGAGGCGGTTCCCCCGAAGCCCGGATGGTTCGGGGCGGCCGTGCGCAGGCTCCTCGGCAGCGCCGCGAGCTGCGGCTCCCACATCCGGGCGTCGAGCGGCCACGCGTGCAGCAGCAGCAAGCCCTCGGGCACGGGTGCTAGCCCGTCGGGCCGGTCGCAGCGGGGAGGGTGGGGAGCCCGGCGGTGGTCTCGAGCGTTCCGGCCGCCGCCTGCACCTCCACGTAGTCGCCGTATGCCTGCGCGAACAGGCTCGCGGCGGCGTCGTGCACGCCCCGAGCGCTCGCCACCAGATCGTCGCGCGCGGGGCCCTCCTCGGCCTCCACCGCCATCGACGTGAGGACGGCGGCCTCCCGGTACAGGTTCATCGCCTGGGCGAAGCCGTCGCGCGAGTTCAGGAGGTTGAGCACGAAGTCCGCCGGCAGCTCCCGGCCCCTCACGAACTCGGTCGCGTCGATCTCGCCGAAGATCCCGGCGGCGGTCTCCGCCGTCTCCGCCGCCGCCTCCGCGTCGGCGGCCGCGGCCTCCAGCGCCCCAGGGCTCACCTCGTCGTCCTCGAGCCCCGCGATCGAGCTCGCGAGGTTGGGAAACGCGGTGAACCCCGTCGGCGGCACGCTCTGGCCGACCGTCGACAGGACCGGCTCGACCGCCCGCCGATACTCCCCGACCGCGGCGACCATCCGCTCGAGTCGCTCCTCCTCGCGGGTCTGGTTCCGCTGCTGGACGAGCCCCGCGACGATCGCTGCGAGCAGGCCGGCGGCCAGGACGGCGCCGACCGCGATCCAGAGACCCCGCCGGCGGAGCAGCGGGGTCTTGACCGGCACGTAGGCGGGCTTGGGCCCGCGGGTGACGGCCTTGGTCCCGCGACTCTTGCTCTTGCCCTTGATCGCCATGCGCGTCCTCTACCGATTCAGGAGTCGGCCCACGATGATAGCGGCCTCGTAGAAGAGCACCATCGGCACCGCCATCGCGAGGAGCGTGTAGGGGTCGCCGCTCGGCGTGATCACGGCGGCGAAGATGAAGATGACCAGGACCGCTCCGCGCCGCCAGGATCGGAGCTGGCCGGTGCTCACCACGCCCGCGGCGTTCAGGAAGATCAGCACGATCGGGAACTCGAACGACAGCCCGAACGCGAGCGCGACCAGCATCACGAACGAGAAGAACCGGTCGGCCGTGAGGAGCGGCACCACCTGCGAGCCCCCGAAGCCGAGCAGGAAGTTCAGGGCCTTCGGGAGGGTCCAGTACGCGAACGCCGCGCCGAGCGCGAACAGGAAGACCGAGCTGGCCACGAACGGGATCGCCATCCGGCGCTCGCGCCGGGTGAGGCCGGGGACGATGAACTTCCAGAGCTGGAAGAGCACGATCGGAAGGGCGATGAACAGCCCGAGGAAGACGACGAGCTTGAGCTTGATCAGGACGGAGCCCAGGGGCTCCGCGAAGAACAGGGCGCACTCGTCCGACGGCCGGACGTCGGCCGGGATGGTTCGGTAGTAGTCGCAGTACGGATCCAGCAGCAGGTCGACGACACGGTCGTACAACAACCACCCGGCGATCGAGCCCACCGCGACCGCCCCGAGCGCGAGCACGAGCCGGTACCGGAGCTCCTCGAGGTGTTCGACGAGGGTCATCGTGCCCTCGGGATCGCGCCGTCGCCGGCGCAGCCATCTCGGGATCAAGCGCATCGGCGGGCGGGCCTACTCGGCGGCGCCATCGTCCGATGCGTCGCTCGCGTCGGACTCCGGGTTCGACGGCCCCGTTCCGGCCGCCGTCGGCGGTCGAGCGGGTCGTGCCGGCCGCGGCGAGGGGTTCGCCTCGTTCAGGTCGACGCGAAACGACCGCTCGACCTCGTCGCGCGCCCGGCGGAGCTCGCCGAGCCCCCGACCGAGGGTCCTGGTGATGTCGCCGACCCCGGAGGCGCCGGCGGCGGTCGCCCCGGCAC
>JBOGVL010000275.1:0-4175 GCA_050692535.1 Actinomycetota bacterium
GGTCGTCGTGTTCGTGATGAGCCGGAAGGGGATCCGGTGCTCGCGCAGCCACTCGACGGCCTCGATCGCGCCCGGCAGCGGCTCCCACGAGACGGTCAGCACCCCGTCGATGTCGAGCAGGACGCCGTCGAAGCGGCTCACGGCAGCCGGCTCGAGCCCCGCAGGCTCCTCGCGTCGTCCAGGCGGATGCCGGCCGCCCGCCTCGCGGCGTCGACCCGGCCCCCGCTCTCACGGCCTCGCTGCCTCGCGCGCCACTCCTGGTACGGCTCGATGTAGCGGTAGCGCGGCGGCAGCAGCGGATGGAAGGTGCGCAGCGCAGCGAACGTGGTGCGCATCACCGCCCTGCGGGCCGGCGTGAGCTCGACGCCGTATCCGTCCCGGAGCGCCGGCGGGAGCGTCCCGAACGCGAGCCGCGACACCCCTCTCAGCACCGGGCGCCACTCCGCCTCCTTCGGCGGGTCGTGGAAGAGCGCGGCCACCCGGCGGGCCGCGTCGGTCACCCGGAGGATGCCGGAGGCCTCGACGTCGCGCAGGAACCCGCGCAGCTCGCGGAAGGTCGGCGGGATCGCGTCCCTCGGGATCCGGACCATCTCAGCGGCGAGCATCTGCTCCCGGTGGAAACGCTCGCGGCCGCGGTCGCCGAGCCGGCCGATCGTGAGCCGCTCGAACAGCAGCGCGCTCTCGACCAGGCACGCATGGACGTAGAGCAGCAGCTGCGGATCGAGCCCGTCGTACGGCAGGCCGGTGACCGGATCCACTCCCTTCACTCGTTCGTGCACGTCGTTGATCCGGTCCGCTGCCGCCTGGGCCTCGGTCTTCGTCCCGAACGTGATCGTGTACGTGAGGACGAGCGTGCGCTGCAGCCGGCGCCACGGGTTCCGCTCGTAGAACCCGGTCTCCCGCGCGCCGGCGATCACGAGCGGGTGCGCGGCTTGCATGAGTACCGCGCGGGCCCCGCCGAACAGCACCGTCACCTCGCGGTGCACCTGCCACGAGACGGACTCCGGCCCGAAATAGCCGAGATCGTCGGACGACGTCATGGCAGCCAGCGTAGCGGCAGGCGAGCAGGTTCATGGCGATTTAGGAAGCCGGGTCGCGGCGACGTGGCGAACGGTCATCATCAGCGAACAGCTCCCGGCCATTGACCCGTCCCGGGGTTTCCGAAGCGCACGGGGTGAGCTGCTCGTGTGAGCAGCCTGCCGAGACAACGGTCTGTTTGACACCGAGAGCGCGGTCAATCGTCCGGGGGGATAGGCCATAGGCCGCTTCGGAATCGGAGCCTGTGTCCCAACGAGACAGGCCAACCTCGCGCAATTGTGCTGAAGCGATATCAGTCCACTGGGGGGCATTGTCCGATTGAGCGCGCAAACACGGCCATTCGGGATCTGACATCCTGGCTTGCCGAGGAGAACTCGTGGCGAGGTCTCCCGCAGGAGGTTGTGATGGAAGGTCGGTCGCGGATGCGACTACTCCTTGGAACCGCTGCCTCGGACCGCGTGATTCCCACCGAGACGACGACCTGATCGCCTTGGCTGGAGGCGAAGGTATCGACCTGCTTCCGTATGTGAATCGTCGTTTGCTCGACCGAGTGGCAGCCTGAGTCACACCGAACCTGCCTCAGGCCGGGATCCGAGTGGTCTCAGCCTGAGGCGTCGTTCGGACTTTCGCCTCTCCCCCCGACCTTCCGAGGGAATCCGTGGGATCTCGCCGATCCCGGCGGGTGAGAGATCGGGGGCTCCGGGAGGGCGGCGATCGGGTGGCAGCGTGCCGGTGGTCGGTCACCTTTGTACCGAAGGACCGCACGAGTGCGCGGGCCGCCCACGAGATGTCGCTCACGATCCGGCAGCCCTCGTTCGACGGTCTGCAGCACCAGGACTCGACCATCGAACGAGGGCGGCGCCGGCCCGATCGCGCGCTTCCCCCCTCCGAGGATGACGCAAGGAGGCGATGCAAGCGACAGGAGCGGCGCCGCCCCGTTGCCGACTACTGCTTCTTACCGACGTCCACCTTCACACGCTGACTCGAGCGCTTGGCCCCACGGGGCACGACGATCTCGAGGATGCCGTTCTCGTAGTTCGCTTTCAGGTCCTCGGTCGACACGTCCGAGGGGAGCTGGAGGACGCGCTCGAACGAGCCGAACGACGTCTCCCGTCGGATGTACCCCTCGCCCTTCTCCTCCTGGGTCTCCTGCCGCTGACCGCGGATGTGGAGCATGTTGTCCTCGACAGTGATCTCCAGATCCCGATCGGGGTCGATGCCCGGCAGCTCCACGCGGATGACCAGGTCGTCGCCTCTTGTCAGGACGTCGGCCGCGGGCAGCCACTCGCTCCGGCGTGCCATCGTGCCGCCCGATCCGAACGACTCCGCGAGGCTCCTGAACATCCGATCGATGTCGCGTTGCCACGATGCGGCCAGATCCGTGAACGGGTCTGCGCGAACGATGCTTGCCATGTGGATCACTCCCTTCGAGGCGTCGCCTCGAAGCTCGTTGCTTGGACCGTTCCGAGATCCGGTCCCAGGGCGGCCCTCGTGCCCGCGCGTTCCTAGACGGGCGTCGAGCCGGCGGTCGCGACGGCGACGTCGTCTGACTCGCCCACCTTCCGCGTCACATCGAAGTCGAGTCGGCCATCCTTCAGCCGAACGGTCACCGCGTCGCCTTCCTGCAGGGACCCGTCCAGCAGCATCCGCGAGAGCTGGTTCTCGATCAGTCGCTGGATTGTGCGCTGCAACGGCCGGGCGCCGAACTCCGGATCGAACCCCGCATCGGCGAGGTGGCCGACGGCCTCGTCGTCGAACCGCAGCTCGATCCGCTGCGCGTGGAGCCGCCGGGTCACGCGATCGAGCAGGAGCCTCGTGATGTCGACGACTTGTTCGCGGGTGAGCGAGCGGAACACGATGATCTCGTCGATCCGATTCAGGAACTCGGGCCGGAAATGGGCCCGCAGGAGCTGCATCAGGTCATCCTTCAGCTCCTCGAACGACTCCTTCTTGCGGGCGTGCGCCTGGATGCGGTCGGCCCCGAGGTTGCTCGTCATGATCACGACGCTGTTCTTGAAGTCCACGGTTCGTCCCTGCGCATCGGTGAGACGCCCGTCGTCCAGGATCTGCAGCAGGAGGTTGAACACGTCCGGGTGCGCCTTCTCGATCTCGTCGAGGAGCACCACCGAGTACGGCTTGCGGCGCACCGCCTCCGTGAGCTGGCCCGCCTCCTCGTACCCCACGTAGCCTGGCGGGGCCCCCACCAGTCTGCTCACCGTGTGCCGCTCCTGGAACTCACTCATGTCGAGCCGGATCATCATGTCGTCGTCGCCGAACAGGACCTCGGCGAGCGTGCGCGCCAGCTCGGTCTTGCCCACCCCCGTTGGACCCAGGAACAGGAAGCTCCCGATCGGCCGCTTCGGATCACCGAGCCCGGCCCGGCCGCGCCGGACGGCCTCGGCCACCGCCTCGACCGCCTCGTCCTGTCCCACCACGCGCTGGTGCAGGCGGGCCTCCATCTTGATGAGCCGATCGCGTTCCTCCTCGGTGAGCTCGGACACGGGGATCCCCGTCGCGCGGGAGACGACCTGGGCGATGTCCTCCACCGTCACCTCGGCGGCACGTTGGCGTGGATGCTTCTGCCCTGCAAGCTCGCCCTGCTTCTCGTCGATCCGCGTCTTGAGGGCGTCGGCGCGTCCGTAATCCTCCGCATTCACCGCTTGCTCGCGCTCACGCTCCAGCCGCGCGATCTCCTCCTCCAGCGCCTTGGTGTCCACCGACTTCGTCTTGGCGCGGAGGCGAACGCGGGCAGACGCCTGATCGATCAGGTCAATCGCCTTGTCGGGAAGGAACCGGTCGCCGATGTAACGGTCGGAGATCTCGGCCGCGGCGAGGATCGCCTCGTCGGTGATCCGGACGCGGTGGTACGCCTCGTACCGGTCCTTCAGTCCCCGCAGGACCTGGACCGTCTCCTCCACCGTGGGCTCGCGCACCAGCACGGGCTGGAACCGGCGCTCGAGGGCGGCGTCCTTCTCGATGTGCTTGCGGTACTCGTCGAGGGTCGTGGCGCCGATGAGATGGAGCTCACCGCGAGCGAGCATCGGCTTCAACATGTTGGAAGCGTCCATCGATCCTTCCGCCGCGCCCGCACCCACCACGGTGTGCAGCTCGTCGATGAACAGAACGATGTCCTGGCG
>JBOGVL010000276.1:0-4173 GCA_050692535.1 Actinomycetota bacterium
GGCCGGGCCATGAGGGCCCGGCCCGTCCGTGTACGTCGGCTGCTCCGAGGCAGGTTCAGAAACCCGAGGATCACATGTGACGACCTCGGGGTATCGATTCCCGGAGACCCGTCACCGCACGAGGGGAGCTGACCGGTGGCCACGTACGTCTTGATCCACGGCGCCGGCGACGGGGGCTGGTACTGGCACCTCGTGAACGCCGAGCTGCGTGAACGGGGCCACGACGTCGTGGCACCGGACCTCCCGAGCGACGACGACGCCGCCGGGCTCTCGGCGTACGCCGATACCGTGCTCGACGCGATCGGCGACCGTTCCGAGCTGGTCGTGGTCGCGCAGTCGTTCGGTGGCTTCACGGCACCACTCGTCTGCGACCGGGTGGCGGCAGAGCTGCTCGTGCTGGTCGCGGGCATGATCCCGTCCCCGGGAGAGGCGCCGGGGGACTGGTGGGCGAACACGGGATACGAACGGGAATCTCGCGAGCAGGACGACGACGTGATCGCGACCTTCTACCATGACGTTCCGCCGGAGCTCGCATCCGAAGCGCTGAGGAGGGAGCGAAATCACCCTTCCGCAACATCGATGCGAGACCCGTGGCCCCTCCGGGCGTGGCCCGACGTGCCCACGCGCTTCCTCCTCTGCCGCGACGACCGCTTTTTCCCACCCGACTTCCTGCGCCGCGTCGCACGAGAGCGCTTGGGCATCACCCCGGATGAGATCGATGGCGGACACTGCGTCGCCCTCAGCCGTCCGAAAGAGCTGGTGGGCCGGCTCGAGCAGTACCTCGCAACACCGATGGCGCGCGACTCGGGTGAAGGGGAACCTTCGTCGATTGACTCGCGATGAGTGCCGTCGTCAGGAGGCGGACGCGACCTTCCAGAGGTAGCCGTCCGGGTCGCTGAAGTACCCGAAGTACCCCCACTGAGCGGCGGCCGCTTCCTTGACGGCGCCGCCACCGGCCGCCACGGCGTTGCCGATGATCTCGTCCACGGCCTCCCTCGACGGGACGATGAAGTGGAGCGAGACACCCCGGAATCCGGAGCCCTCGGAGGACACGCCGGCATCTTGGGCCGCGGCCTCCCGTTCGTAGAGGGCCAGCGACGACGATCCGTCACCCAGGTTGAACGACACGAAGTTCGGATGGTCCTGGTCGATCGTGCAGCCGAGGCCCTCTCCGTAGAACTTCTTCGAGCGGGCCAAGTCCTCGACGCCGAGCATGATGGCGGTCACCTGCAGGCTCACGGGTCGCTCCCTTCTCTCTCGTGTGTGATCTCCAACCGTATGACGGAACGAAACGGCCACGTGTGACCGGTGCAGGCGAGAGAGGCAAGATCGGTAGCCTGTCTCGTAGGCACCCAACTCCGCCCCCGCCCGGCGGCCGAGGCCGAAGGAGGTTCGATGAAGTACCTCATGATGGTGATCGGGAACGAGGCGAGCTGGCGGGACCAGACGCCGGAGGAGCGGAAGGCCACGTACGACCAGATGGACGTCTTCAATCGCGAATGATCGACGCCGGCGTCTAGCAGTCCGCCGCGGGTCTTCAGGTGCTCGCGGCCGCGAAGACCGTGCGCTTCGGCGGAGGCGTGGGGTCCGGTGGTGACCAACGGCCCCGTTCGCCGAGGCGAAGGAGCAGCTCGCCGGCTACTGGCTGATCGAGTGCGCGAACATCGACGAGGCGCTCGCGTGGGCGAAGAAGGCCCCGATGGAGGACGCCGCGATCGAGATCCGGCCGCTGGTCGAGGAGTAGCCGCCGCCGGATCGCCTCTCGAAGGTCCGAATCGGGAGGGCTCAGACCACCAAGTCGGACGAGAGGTGCACGATCTCTCCCTCGACCATCGTCAACAGCACCTCGGTGGTGGACGCCTCCGTCAGGTGGACGGCGAACAGGTTCCGGTCGATGACGACGAGGTCGGCCTTGTGCCCCGCCCCGATCTGGCCGGTCGTCCCTTCCTGGTGCAGCTGATAGGCCGAGTTCAACGTGTGCATCGCGATGGAGGATCGGAGCGAGATCGACTGCTCCGGGTTGAGCGCCTCGTCGTCGCCGCGGTAGATCTCGTCCGCCGTGCGGTTCACGGCCATCTCGATCTGCCGGAAGGGCAGGAGCGGGTCCACCGGCCAGTCGCTGCCGCCGCAGAGTCGCGCACCGGCGGCCTCGAGCGAACCGGCCGCGTACAGCCGCTTCCATCGGGAGCGACCGATGTAGGGCTTCAGACGCTTCATCGTGTAGCTGTCGCGCTCCGCCCACTGCATCTGCATGGAGGCGAGCGCGCCGAGCTGCGAGAACCGCGCGTACTCGTCGACGTGGATCGCCTCGATGTGGGCGAGCGTGTGCCGATGTCCGAGATCGCCGTTGACCGAGCGCGCATGTTCGATCGCATCGAGGGCGCTGCGCACGGCGCGGTCGCCGATCGCGTGGATGTGCACCTGCCATCCGGCCGCGTCGAGCGCCGCGATGCCGGGGTTCGCGATCTCCGGTGGAAAGTAGGTCGGCCCGATCGAGTCGCCCGGTTCCCAGTGCGGATCCGCCTCCGTGCCCGTGTTGACGCGGTAGGGGTTGATCATCGCGGCGGTCTGGGTCGGATACTCGATGACGCCGTCGAAGAACAGCTTCGCCGCGATGACCGTCACGTCGGGCCTCGCGTGGGCGGCGCGCAGATCCTCGAGCTCACCCACGAGCGCGTTCGGCTGCTCGAGCGATTCCGGCGAGACGAACAGCGCCAGGCTCGGCCGCAGAGTCAGGCGCCCCGCGTCGCTCAAGGCCGCCACCGCGGCGAGGTCCTCTGGGTCGGCGGCAGCATCGAGGTAGGAGGTGATCCCCCGCCGGCCCATCAGCCGGAACGCGGCGCGGAGCGACCGTGTGTTCTGCTCCACGGTCGGGGGTGGGATCACCGAGCTGACGAGGCCGATCGCCCCGTCGTAGAGGATGCCGGTCGGGTCGCCCTGAGCGTCGCGCTCGATCTCGCCGTCGGGCGGGTCGGGCGTGGCGCCGGTCACCCCGGCGATCTCCAACGCTCGGGAGTTCACGAGCGCGATGTGGCCGTCCAGACTGAACACGATGATGGGCCGGGCCGTGTCGAGCCCGTCGAGGTCGTGGCGGTCGGGCAGGTCGCCCATCGCGATCGCGTCCCATTGACCCACTCGGAGCCATCCGTCGGGCTCGTCGACGGCCGAATCGGCCAGGAACCCGGCGATCGCGTCGAGGAACTCCTGCAGGCTCAGCTGGGCGTAGAACAGGCTGGCGGCGGTGAGGGCGCGCCCGCCCGACATCGGGTGCACGTGCCCGTCGTGGATGCCGGGCATCGCCATGCGGCCCTTCAGATCGATCACCTCGGTGCCCGGTCCCACGTGGTCCCGGACCCCGGAGTCGGAGCCGACGTACACGATCCACCCGTCGCGCACGGCGACCGCCGACGCGGTCGGAACCCGGTAGTCGAGCGTCCACACGAAGCCGTTGCGGAGCACGAAGTCCGCCGGCCCATCGGCGGCTCGCGCGAAGGGTGGAAGGCTGGACGCGAGCAACAGGCCACCCGCCGTCGCCGCCCCGCCGCGCAGGAAGTCTCGTCGAGTCAGGAGCCTCGTCGGCATGGTTCGATCCGTCCGCACGTGCGTCTCCCCTCGTCCGGCCGAACGCTAGTGTCCGCCTCGACGAGGAGTCAAACGAGGGGCGCCGCCGTGTACAGTCGCCGGCTCGCATCCAGGTCCGCGACGACGAACAGCGCGTGATCCACGATGATCGCCGGTTCGTCAAGGGTGATGCAAGCTTACGGGGTCACCGGCGTCCGGTGATCCGGATGGCCATCCGGATCGAGCACCCAGTGTTCGGACGCGGTCGCCCGATACAGGCGATACGGGGCGGGCGGCTGCACGTCCTCCTGCGTCCATCTGCGCCCTCCGTGCGTCTCGGACCGATCGGAGAAGACGGCGATGCCTCGATCGAGGTCGTCGCCCGACAGCTCCTCGGCGGACCCGGCCATGTACACACCCTGGCCCGTGCCGATGGGCGCCCGCGAGTCGAAGACGACGATGCTCACCTGCGGTCGCGCCGCGAGGTTGCGCGAGTGCGTCACCTCCGGGGACGAGACCCAATAGAACTCCGTGTACCCCGCGGGCGCGAAGTACACGGGCGACACCCAGGGTCGTCCGGTCTCGTCGGCGGTCCCGAGCGCCATGTACAGG
>JBOGVL010000277.1:0-4154 GCA_050692535.1 Actinomycetota bacterium
CGATACCGCGACGGGCGAGGAGTGCCGCGCCCGCGCGAGCCTGTAGCGGTCGCGGGACCAAGGGCGCCTTGCGACCGGGACCGTTGCGCTGAAAGTCTCGACGCGCCGGTCCGGATCCGCCGGACCTGATCGGGAGCGCCCGGGACCTCCGTTCGCGCCTCCGGAAAGGAGCGCCGGATGCGAAAACCGTTGGTGCTGACGGCCGCCCTCGTCGCCTCGCTCGTGCTCGTCGCCGGATCCGTCGGCGTGGCCGGTGCGCACGAGGGTCGCGGCCACGCGCTGGGACGGCCGGTCCACGTCGAGGCCACGTTCGCCTACCTGGACGGCACCACCAGGGCCCTGATCGGCGATCGCGGGGAGATCACCGGAGTCGACGCCGAATCGCTCACGCTGCTCCGGGCCGACGACGTCGAGGTTTCGGTCGGCATCTCGGCCGAGACGTGTATCAAGGTCGACGGACAGGCGGCTACGTGGGAGGACCTCGTGGTCGGCGAGCACGCGGCTGCGATCTCAGAGGCCAGCAGCGTCGGGGGTCTGGACGCGCTCGTGATCCGCTCGGGCGTCCCGCTCGCCCGGCCGGACGACCCCAGCTGCGGGCTGTTCGAGGGCGCGTATCACGCCGACGGCACGGCCACCTTCAAGGACGGCACGACCGCCGACTTCGCTTGGGACAAGGGACGCATCACCGGCCTCGCGCCGCGAGGGATCCGCATCGAGCGACCCGACGGCGAGAGCGTCGTGGCCGCGGTGGACGGATCGACGCACGTATGCGGAGCCGGCTCGTTCCGCCGCCTCAACCTCGGCGAGCCCGTCTGGATCATCTCGCTGAAGGTGGAGCAGGAGCCCGGTCTCCTCGCCAGGATCATTCACCGCATCCGGCGCTGAGACCCGGTCGGCACCCCGGCGGACCGTACGACGAAGGGTCCCCGTACGTCACTCGGCCCGGGGACCCTTCGCGTACTCGCCCGCACCCAGGAAGTGGAGCGAGACGTACGGCTCGTCGCCGATCACCCACGAGTCGTGGCCCGGCGCGATCGAGAACAGGTCGCCGGGCGTGAGCTCGTGCTCGGACCCGTCCGCCATCCTCACGGCCGCCCGGCCCGAGACGACCAACCCGACATGCTCGACCCGACACAGTGACGCGCTGGAGGGCCCGCCGACGTGCTCGCTCCACACCCAGCCGGGTTCGTAGCTCGCCCGGCCGACGGTGACGCCGCCGAGCGTGACCACGTCGAACGATCCGCGTTCGAACATCCGTGACTCGTCCGCCCGATCGAACCTTCGGATCTCCACGTCCGCCACGCCGACCTCCTTTGCGAGATTCCCCTTGCGCGTCCTGTCGCCGCCCCGGACGGCCGATGCTGGCATCCCCGGACGCGGTCGCTGCCCTCCCCGTCCAAATGGGCCGGCCTGGCGATTGTCCCGCTGCCGGTCACCCGCGTAGTCTCCCGTCACGCGGTTCGCGCCGCGACTCCCCGAACCTCTCCCTCGCTTCCCCCGCTGAGATCGGTGCTTCCCCTCGGACGTATGGAGCGTGGATGGAGGAGGTCGCGAGGGTCGTGCTGGCGCTCGAGCAGCCGGAGATCGCCGAGGAGGTTCTGCACTTCCTGGACCGCAGCGGCGTCGCTCGCGTCGTCGGGACGGCGTCGGACGAGCGCCAGGTCGTCGAGGCGATCCGGCAGCTGCAGCCCGACGCCGTGGTCGCTGCTCCGTCGCTCGCGCCGTCGCGGGTGGACCTCAACGGCGGTGCGCTGCTGACGCTCGACACGGCCCAGTCGGTCGCGACCCTGCGTCGCGCGATCCGCGCCGGCGCCCTCGGCTTCTACCTCTGGCCCGCGGAGCGCGAGGCGCTCGCGGAGGCGACGGCGCGCCTCCGCCCGGTCCCGGAACAGGGCTTGCAGGGGAGCGCGCCGGTGTTCGCGGTGTACGGGGCCCGAGGCGGCGCCGGGGCGACCTTCGTCGCGACACACCTGGCGGCGGCGTTCGCGCGACGGGGCCGCCGGTGCGTGCTGGTCGATCTGGACGCGGTGTTCTCGGACGCGTCGGCCGCGGTAGGGGTGCCGGACGACGAGGCCGTCCGGACCGTCGGCGACCTGGTGCCACTGGGGGACGAGGTGTCCGGCCGCCACCTCGAAGAGGTCGTGTGGCGGCACCCGGAGGGGTTCGGCGTGTTGCTCGCGCCCGGCGATGAGTTGGGGCCGATCGAGGTTCGGGGGCGTCATTACCGCGCCGCCGTCGCGGCCGTTCGGCGTACGTGCGACGTCGTCGTGCTGCACGTCCCTCGCGGCCTCGACGAGATCGCCAGAACGGGCCTGGAGCTCGCCGACCGGATCGTGATCGTGCTTGGCCTCGACGTCGTCGCGTTCCGCGACGCCAAGCGTGCGATCGCGTTGGCCGGGCTCGAGGGCCGGTCGGTGTTCGTCGTCAACCGCGCCCGCCGGTCGGAGATCACGCCCGGCGACGTCGAGCGCGTGTTCGGCGCCGCGGCCCTCGCGGTCATCCCGTCCGATCGCGGGGTGCCGTCGGCGATGGACCGCGGCCGGTTGGTCTCCAACCGCGGGCGCGTTGGCCGGTCGCTCGACCGACTCGCACGCCGGCTGATGGAGGAGACCGCGTCCGCCGGCCGGTCCGGGCCGGAGGGGTCATGAGCGCCCTCGACACGCTCGGCGACGTGCGGAGGAGCCTGCACGAGCGCCTACTGCGGAGGGTCGACGCCCGCGAGCTCGAACGCGTGTCGCGCGCCGAGCGTCGGTTGCGTGTTCGGGAAGAGGCACTCGCGGTGCTTCGCGAGCAAGGCCACATCCTCCCGCAGGGCGCGCTCGCGAGGGTCGTCAACGAGGTCTCGGATGCGGTCGTCGGCATGGGTCCGATCGAGCACCTGCTCAAGGACCCGGACGTCACCGAGGTCATGGTGAACGGTGCCGACGACGTCTACGTGGAGCGGGAGGGGCGGATCGAGAGGATGGTCGATCGTCTGTTTGAGGGGGAGGAGGCGGTCTTCCATCTGATCGAGCGCATCGTGGCGCCCTTGGGCCTACGGGTCGATGGTTCGTCACCTTGGGTGGACGCGCGACTGCCGGACGGTTCGCGGGTGCACGCGATCGTTCCGCCCCTTTCGCTCTGCGGTCCCGTGCTCACGATTCGGAAATTCTCGGCCGTCCCGTTCCGCCCGGCGGATCTGGTCGGCAATGGGACGCTCGGGCCCAGGATGCTCGCGTTCCTCGCCGCCTGCGTCCGGGGCCGGGCGAACATCGTCGTGTCGGGGGGGACGAGCTCGGGGAAGACCACCCTGCTCGGGGCGCTGTCGTCGTTCGTTCCGGACGGCGAGCGGATCGTCACCATCGAGGACGCGGCCGAGCTTCGTCTCGCCAAGCCGCACGTGATCGGGCTCGAGGCCCGTCCCGCGAACGTCGAGGGCGATGGCGAGGTCACGGTCCGCGAGCTCGTGCGCAACGCCCTTCGGATGCGCCCCGATCGGATCGTCGTCGGGGAGGTGCGCGGCGGTGAGGCGCTCGACATGCTGCAGGCGATGAACACGGGCCACGACGGCTCGCTCTCCACGGCCCACGCCAACTCCGCCCGGCATCTCCTCTGGCGGCTCGAGACGATGGCGCTCATGTCGGACGTCGGGCTGCCCGCGGCCTACGTTCGAGCACAAGTGGCCTCCGCGGTCGACGTCGTGGTGCACATGGCGCGGCTGCGGGAGGGGCGCCGGGTCGTGTTCCAGGTCGCGTCCGTCGACGACGTCGGTCCCGACGGCGAGCCGGTGGTCACCGAGCTGTTCGCCTTTCGGCCGCGGGTCGGGCGCGAAGGTGCGTTCGTCGCCACGGGCGTCACGCCGGCGCTCTCCGAGCTGCTCGCCGACCGCGGTCAGGCACCGGCGGGCGAGTGGTTCGACGCGGGTGTCGACGGCGCCGCGGGAGCGCCATGATCGTCCCGACCCTGGTCGCCCTCGGCGCGGCGTCCTCGGTGCTGCTCCTCGGCGCCGCCGCCGGCGCGACCGGCACGGCTCCGGCTCTCGCCGACGCCGAGCGGGCGAGTGTCCGTCCGAGGCGGCGACCCGTCCCGTCCATCCGGGTGAGGGCCCTGGTCGCGGGCTCGGCGGGCGCGCTCGTCGGCACGACGATGGCCGGCCCGCCCGGGCTGGTCGGGGG
>JBOGVL010000278.1:0-4148 GCA_050692535.1 Actinomycetota bacterium
TTACGACCTCGGCGAGGGACACCCGCTGCTCGGACGCCGCATGCCCGATCTCGACCTGGTCACCGCCGACGGCCCGCTGCGGGTCTTCACCCTGCTGCACGATGCCCGGCCGGTGCTCCTCAACCTCGGCGACCCCGGCGGCCTCGACATCGCTCCCTGGGCAGATCGGGTTCAGCTGATCGACGCCACCTACGACGGTATCTGGGAACTTCCGGCACTCGGGGAAGTCACCGCACCCACCGCGGTGTTGATTCGTCCCGACGGACATGTCGCCTGGGTGGGAGACCTCACCCAGCAGGGGCTCGCTGACGCGCTCACCACCTGGTTCGGACCGCCTACTGCGGCGTAGCGCACCGGCTTCCAAGATCATTCTTCCGCCGCCGCTGCGACGGTCGGTGGCTACGATGGACGGGCCGGAGCGAGGAAGGGAATGGCGTGTCCGGGTCGACTCCAACGTCCATCCTGCTGCCGGATCGCCCGATCGGCTCACTCGAGGAGTACGTCGCGCGCGGTGGCGGTCGCGCGCTCGCCCTCGCCCGCGAGAGCGGCCCAGAGTGGGTCGTCGACGAGGTCCGCCGCTCGGGGCTCCGGGGGCGCGGCGGCGCCGGCTTCCCGACCGGCATGAAGTGGCGGAGCGTGCGCGAGGATCCGAGCGCCAGTACGTACGTGGTCTGCAACGCCGCTGAGGGCGAGCCGGGCGCGTTCAAGGACCGGTTGCTCCTGCGCTACGACCCCTACTCGGTGCTCGAGGGGCTCGCGATCGCGGCCATCGCCGCGGGCGCCTCGGGGGCATGGATCGGGATGAAGGCGGGCGCGGAACGCGAGGTCGAGCGGGTGCGCGAGGCGATGCTGGAGATGGCCGCCGCCGACCTGCTCGGCTCGGTGCCGGTCGAGCTCGTCGCCGGGCCCGACGAGTACCTCTTCGGGGAGGAGAAGGCGCTGCTCGAGGTGATCGAGGGCAACCCTCCGATGCCGCGCACGGTGCCGCCGTGGATGGAAGGGCTCTTCCGGAAGCCGGGCAGCCCGAACCCGACGGTCGTCAACAACTCCGAGACCCTCGCCAACGTCCCGCACATCCTGCGAGAAGGGGCGGAGTGGTTCCGCGCGATCGGCACCGAGGACTCCCCGGGAACGATGCTGCTCACGCTGAGCGGCGACGTGCGCTACCCCGGTGTCTACGAGCTCCCCATGGGCTTCTCGCTCACCGAGCTGATCTACGGCATCGGCGGCGGGCCGCCTGATGGTCGAGCGGTCAAGGCCGTGTTCCCGGGGGCGTCAAGCACCGTCATCTCCCCCGAGCAGTTCGAGACCCCGATGTCGTTCGACGCCATGCAGGCCGTCGGATCGAGCCTCGGCGCAGGCGCGTTCGTCGTCTACGACGACTCCGCGTGCATCGTTCGAACCACGCTGGCGTTCTCGCGCTTCCTGTACGTGGAATCTTGCGCGCAGTGTCCCGCCTGCAAACACGGGACGGGGCAGATCACGCAGCTCCTCGAGCGGATCGACCGAGGCGACGGGTCCGAGACGGACGTCGAGACGATCCTCGCGCGCGCCCGCACGGTCACCGACGCGCAGCGATGCGCCCTGCCGACCGGCGAGACGCTGATCGCACAGAGCGCCGTGCAGGTCTTCGGCGAGGAGTTCGCCGAGCACTTCGGGCGGCCGTGCCCGAGGCCGCGAGACATCCCGGTCCCGAAGATCGTGGACGTGGACGAGCACGGCGCGTTCGTCTACGACGAGCGCTACCACCTGAAGCAACCGGACTGGACGTATGCCGACGCCAACGCGTGAGACTCGAGGGTCGGGTCCACGGGATCCGGCCGCGCCGGCGGTCCGCGTCGGTACGCCGCCGTGCCGGGTCGACAACAGGGTGACGCGAGTGGGGATCGAGACCACAGGAGGTCGAAGTGTCGGCATCAGTGCTCTACATGTCGATGTCCCTCGACGGGTACATCGCGGGTCCGAACGACGAACCGGACAACCCCGGCGGCGACGGCTTCGACCGGCTGCACGAGTGGTTCGTCACTCCGGACGGGGAGTTCGGCCGGCCGTCCGGGCCGGCCGGACAACTGTGGGACGAAATGATGGCGACCGGGGCGGTGCTGGCGGGTCGGCGTACCGTGGAGCAGGTCGATCACTGGGGCGGTGACAATCACGGGGGTGTCCCGATCTTCGTGCCCAGTCACCGACCGCCCGGACCGTCCGTCGCGAACTATCCGTTGGTGACGTACGTGAGCGATGGGATCGCCAGCGCGATGGCGCAGGCGAAGGCCGCCGCCGGGGACCGGAACGTGCTGGTGCATGGCGCGTACACGGCGCAACGGGCGCTCGAGGCCGGTGTGCTGGACGAGTTGGTCATTCACCAGATCCCGGTGCTGTTCGGTGGTGGCCGTCGGCAGTTCGAGGTCTTGCCGTCGCGCGTCGAGCTGGAGATCGTTCGGGTGATCGATACGCCGGAGGCCACACACATCCACTACCGAGTCCGTCGCTGAGCCGGTCGACCAGCGGCCCCTTGGTTGTAGTTGGTCGGGGTGCCGACCGATCCGCCGGCGCTATGCTGCGACTCCACGCCCCATCCACCTCGGCCGATGGCGCCGAGCCCCGTCCCTGGAGAGGCCTTCGTGCGAAGACTGATCGCATCCGAGTTCGTGACGCTGGACGGCGTCATGGAGGCACCCGGACACGATCCGCATCCTGACGGGAGGAACGCGTGGGCCCTACGGCACGCCGGCGAAGATCAGCAGCGCTTCAAGATCGACGAGGTCTTCCAGGCGGGCGCGATCCTCTTGGGGCGGGTGACCTACGAGATCTTCGCGGCGTTCTGGCCGACCGCCCCGAAGGACGAGGGGTTCGCCGACCGCATGAACGACATCCCGAAGTACGTGGTCTCCAAGACCCTGGAGACCGCATCGTGGCGGAACTCCACGATCATCGGGGCCGACCCCATCGAGGCGATCACCGATCTGAAGCAGGAGCCCGGCGGGGACATCTTCCTGTACGGCAGCGGCGATCTCCTCAACTCCCTCATCGGGCACGATGTGATCGACGAGTACCGGATCATGGTCTTTCCCGTCCTCCTCGGAAGCGGCAAGCGCCTGTTCAAGGACGCGAGTGACACGACCCACCTGGGGCTCTTCGACACGAGGACGTTCGAGTCGGGAGTCACCGTGCTGACGTACCGCCCGGCGGATCGGGCGCCGTCGAGCAGGTACGTGGACTCGTTCGCCTGGACCGGTGAGCAGATGCGATCGTGGCAAGCGGCCCAGGACACGGAGCGGGTGCTCGCGACGATCTTGTTCACGGACATCGTCGGGTCGACGGAGCAGGCGGCCGCGATCGGAGACCAGCGGTGGCGCCGCCTCTTGGATCGCCACGACGAGGTTGCCCGCGTGGAGGTCGATCGCTTCCGTGGCCGGCTCGTGAAGTCCACCGGCGACGGGATCCTGGCGACCTTCGACGCGCCGACCCGGGCGCTCCGATGCGCGTTCGCCCTCACCGACGCCCTGGGCGACGCGGGACTCGGGATCCGTTCGGCGATCCACACCGGGGAGATCGAGATCCGCGACGACGACGTCGGCGGGATCGGCGTCCACATCGCCGCCCGAGCCCTCGCTCAGGCCGCGGATCGAGAGGTCGTCGTGACGCGAACCGTCCGGGAACTCGCCACCGGCACCGACCTCGCCTTCGGGTCGCTCGGTTCGGTGAGCCTTCGCGGCGTTCCCGGGGAGTGGGAGCTCTTCACGGCCTCGGTCGGCTGAAACGTCGCTTGGTCACGACCTCGCCTTCACAGACCGATCTGCTGGCGACGGTCGCCGCACGGAGCGCCGGTCTCACAGCGCGATGACGACCTTCCCACGAGCGTGTCCGGTCTCCACATGGCGGATCGCGTCGCGCGTCTCGCTCAGCGGATAGGCCCGCTCGATGACCGGCTCGACCGTACCCGCCTCGATGAGCTCGGTCAGGAGCTGCAGATCGTCCGCGCTGGCCTTCGCCACGAACGTGCCGAGCCGCTGGCTCACGAACGGATTCAGCACGGCCGCCTTGAGCAACCGAGCCACCGGCCCGATCCAGCGACCGCTCGAGTCTCCGCTGCTCAGGACGAGGGTCCCCTTGGGCGTGAGCGCACGCCGGATGTCCCCGGGCACCGC
>JBOGVL010000279.1:0-4141 GCA_050692535.1 Actinomycetota bacterium
CCTCTTCGGCCTCCTGGGCGTTGCCCGTCACCAGGTACAGAGCCCGGAGCAGCCGCGCGTGCTCGGCCTCGAAGAAGGCCTCGAAGCTCGCCGGTCGAGCCGGCGGCTTCGGTGGCTCCGGTCGCGCCGCCGGCCCGTCCCGCTCCGACACGGCGCTCGCGGGCTCGTTCATCCGCTCCATGAACGCCCCCGAACCCCTTTCCGTTCAGACCATCATGACGTGCGCCCCAGCCCGGGCCCGACGGCGAACGTTCCCACCCCGCCGAACGCGGGTATCCATGGCCGGGTGGATTGGGCGGGATGGATCGTGTTCGGGCTCGTCGCCACCACCGTCCTGACGGGCACGATGGTGGGCGCACAGCTCGCCGGGCTCTCGAGGATGGACATTCCCCTGATCCTCGGGCTCATGGTGACGGCCCGCCCGGACGTCGCCAGGGTCATCGGATTCTTGATCCACCTGGTCAACGGACAGGTGTTCGCCCTCGTGTACGCCGGCGCCTTCACGTTGATCGGCCGGGCCGAGTGGTGGCTCGGCGCCGCGTTCGGGGCCGTGCACGGCCTGCTCGCGCTCACCGTCCTGGTCCCCGTCGCGGTCGGGATCCACCCGCGGATGGCGACCGAACGGGCCGGGCCCGAGCTTGGCGGCGCGCTCGAGCCACCCGGGCCGCTCGCCCTGAACTACGGCCGGGAGACGCCGCTCGTGGCGCTCCTCGCCCACGTCGTGTACGGCGCGATCCTCGGCGGATTCCTGCACGCCTGAGGCCGCTCACCGCAGCGCGAGCGCGGCGTGGACGAGCGCGGCGTGGGTGAGCGCCTGCGGAAAGTTGCCGGCGTGTTCCCGGGTCGCGGGTTCCATCTCCTCCGCGAAGAGCCCGAGCGGTGTGGCCAGACGGCACGCGGCCGCGAAGACCTCGGACGCCTCCTCGCGCCGCCCGACGGCCGCGAGCGCCTGGACGAGCCAGAACGAGCAGGGGAGGAACGCCCCCTCTCCGGGGCTCACGTATCGGTAGAGCAGCGGCCCGCCGGTCCCCAGCTCGCCTCGGATCGCATCGATCGTCCGATCGAGCCGCCGTTCTCCGTCCTCCTCGAACCCGGTGACCGGGAGCAGGAGCGTCGCAGCATCAAGGGCGTCGCTCCCGTACGACTGCACGTAGCAACCTCGACCTTCGTCGAAGCCTCGATCGCGCACATCGGTCGCGACCGCGTCGCGTTGCGCCGACCATCGACGCCGCCGGGCGCGTCTGCCGAAGCGCTCCCCCAATCGGAGCGCGCGGTCCAAGCCGAGCCACGCCCAGGCCTTCGAGTGCACATAGTGCCGGGGCGCGCCGCGAATCTCCCAGATGCCGTGGTCGGGTGCGGACCAACGACTGGCGAGCACGTCGGCGTGCCCCCACAACGAGCGCCGCGTCTCCCGGACGAGCTCACCGCCGGCGCCCGCCAGGGTCCAGCCCGCGTCGATCATCCATCCGTACGTGTCGAGCTGGAACTGTTCGACCGCCGCGTTGCCCACGCGGACGGGACGAGCGCCGCCGTACCCGGGAAGCCCGGACAGCTCCCGCTCTCGCGTGGTGGAGACCCGACCCAGGACGTCGTAGGCGACGTGGAGCCGCGGACGCGTGAGCCTCGCCGCGTGCAGCATCCACGCGAGGAAGGCCCGCGCCTCCTCTCGCTTCCCGGACCCCACGAAGGCCCCCGTCCCGAGGCTGGCATCGCGGACCCAGGCGAACCGGTAGTCCCAGTTGGCCGTTCCGCCCGGGACCTCGGGGAGCGAGGTCGTCGGGGCCGCGACGGGCGCGCCCGACGGCGCGTGCGTCAGGAGACGAAGCGTGAGCAGGCTCCGGCGCACCGACTCCGGCTCGTTCGGTCCGACGTCCAGGTCCTCGCACCATCCCCGCCACCAGGCGCCGGTCTGATCGAGGCGGCGTACCGCGGACTCGGGCTCCACCAGGACGGCCGGCTCGCCGTGCGAGAGTCCGAGGACGAACACCAACCGGTCGCCGTCGTGCATCGGGATCTCTCGCTCGCGTGAGGGATCGAGCTCGAGGTCGGGCCACGTCACGAGGCTCAAGGCCAGGCGATCCCGGGCGCCGAGTAGGGCCCCGTGCCGACGTCGGAGCCGAATCGGCTCGCCCGACCAGCCCGCCCGGGGATCGAACCGCATCCGGATCCGAGCATCGCCGCCGGCGCACGTGAACCCACGCACGAGTAGCGCCTGGGGCGAGAGCTCGCTCCGGACGTCGAGGACCATCCCCTCGATCGCGGTGATCGTGGCTGAACCGGCCCGATGCGTCGTCTCGAGGATCGCCGTCCGATCGAGGTAGCGACGGCGCACAACCTCCCCGTCGACGATCGCAACGGAGAAGGACCCGCCGAGCTCGCCCGCCACGAGCCGTCCGAAGACCGGCTCCGAATCGGGCCGCGGGAAGCACATCCAGTCGATGGAACCCGAGGACGAGACGAGCGCGGTCGTCCTCGTGTCGCCAACGAGCCCGTATTCGCCGATGGGGATGCGCTTCACGATCCGGACAGGTACCCGGTCGAGCCGTCTGCTTCACATGGTTTCCGCACGTCACGAGGTGGGTAGACGCGGTCCGGAGGTGGTGATCGATGGCGTACTCTCCGTCCCCGCCGCTTCGCGACCCGACGCACCAGGCGTACTTCCTGCTCCGGGTCGGCTTCGTGGTCGCGCCGATCCTCGCCGGGCTCGACAAGTTCTTCGACTACACGGTGGACTGGTCGAAGTACCTCGCTTCCTGGGTGAACGACCTGACGCCGGGGAGCGCGAACGACTTCATGATGGTCGTCGGCGTGATCGAGATCGCGGCCGGCATCGCCGTGCTCGTCTCGCCCAAGTGGGGAAGCCTGATCGTGGCCGCGTGGCTTGCCGGGATCGTGGTGAACCTGCTGACGTTCGACCCTCCTCGGTACTACGACATCGCCCTCCGGGACTTCGGCCTGCTGCTCGCCGCGCTCACGCTGAACCGGCTGGCGACGGCGCTCAGAGCAACGACGATCGTCCACGAGACCCGTCACCTCCGCGCGGCCGCCTGAACCGCCGAGACGTCCCATGGCGCGCGGCGTCGTCGTGATCACCGGCGCCTCCGCCGGCGTGGGCCGGGCCACGACGCGGACGTTGGCTCGTCGCGGGTGGTCGGTCGCCTTGATCGCCCGGGGAGAGGATGGCCTGAAGGCCGCGGTCGTGGAGGCCGAGGCCACCGGCGGAGTCGCCCTGGCCCTGCAGGCAGATGTCGCGGACGAGCGGGGCGTCGACGACGCCGCCGCGACCGTCGAGCGCGAGCTCGGGCCGATCGACGCCTGGATCAACAACGCGATGACGTCGGTCTTCGGCGCGTTCGTCGAGGTGCCAGCTGCGGACTTCCGGAGGGTGACCGAGGTGACGTACCTCGGGTACGTCCACGGGACCCGCGCCGCGCTCAGGCGGATGCGACCCCGAGACCGCGGGGTGATCGTGCAGGTCGGCTCCGCGTTGGCGTACCGGGGCATCCCGCTGCAGTCTGCCTACTGCGGGGCCAAGCACGCGATCCGCGGCTTCACCGAGTCGGTGCGTGCCGAGCTCCACCACGAGCGAAGCGCCGTCCGGATCTGCGAGGTTCACCTTCCGGCGATGAACACCCCGCAGTTCCGCTGGGTGCGCTCCTTCCTGCCGCGTGAGGCGCAGCCCGTCCCCCCCATCTATCAACCCGAGCTCGGGGCCGAGGCGATCGCCCGCGTGCTCGAGCGTCCGAGGCGCGAGACGTGGGTCGGGGCGAGCACCGTGGGAACCGTGATCGCGAACCGGCTCGCGCCGGCTCTCCTGGACCGCTACCTCGGATGGACCGGCTACCGGCTGCAACAGACCGACGAGCCGCTCGACGAGGATCGGCCGTACAACCTGTACGAGCCGGTTGCCAGCGACCACGGCGCCCGGGGAGCGTTCGGCGAACGCGCCACGTCTCGAAGCTTTCAGCTCTGGGCGTCAAATCATCGCGGGGCCGTGGCGGGCGGGGTCGCGCTCGCGGCCGCGATCGCGCTCGGGAGGAGCCGGACCGGCGGCTGACCGACGGAAAGGCGACGGCCCGGCCCCCAGCGCCAGGCCCG
Source organism: Actinomycetota bacterium (assembly GCA_050692535.1). Taxonomy (GTDB): domain Bacteria; phylum Actinomycetota; class UBA4738; order UBA4738; family HRBIN12; genus CALGFI01. The sequence goes on from JBOGVL010000279.1 coordinate 4,099, forward strand.
GAACTCCGGGAGCCTAGGTCCGGAGCCATCACGAGGATGGGAG
>JBOGVL010000280.1:0-4133 GCA_050692535.1 Actinomycetota bacterium
GACGAATGAGTCCTGGACGGCGAACTTGCCGCCGTCCTGAATGAGTCGGGGCCCCTCCTCCGAGGAATAGCTAAAGACCCACGACAGGAGCTCTTCCACGAACATGACGGACCCGTTCTTGAAGACAATCTCCGCCGTCTGCCGTTCGGAGGGGCCGATGAACACAGAGTTCATGGCGAACCGCACCTCGTTCACCGACTCGGCCACGACGGAGAGCTGACGTGAGAGAAGTACAAGCTGGGTACCGAAGAACGCCTTCTTTGACTGTCTCGTGAAGAAGTGCTTGTTTGTTTCCCATGTCTGCCGGAGCCCGGTGGTGTAGTCGGTGAGGATTCTGAAGTTTGTGAGATTCTGCTCTTCTTCCAGCGTGTTCACGAAATCCTTGGTAGAGCGAAAGCCAAACTCGTTCCGAAGAGTCCCGATTTCGCCGGTTACCTTGTCTGGACTCGTCCGTGGATTCGGCCCCAAGAGGAGGACAAAGAGTTGGTCGACGCGTGAGACTCTCGGTCCGCCCGCCAGACCGAGCTCGTTCACCAGCTCCTTCCAGTGACTACGGACGATCGCCTTGAGTGCTTCCGCGTCCTGCGGATCGGCGTCAAGCCGGAGCGGGTAGAGCCCATCCAAGAGCGGCATTGATTGGACGAGTGCCTCGTTGGCTCTGATGTGGAGGCTAGCCTGGGCTCCCGAGATGCCTCCGGCGAGATCGGTTTGAACCGCGTAGGTTCGCGGCGCCCAGGTCCACTCGACGTGTCCCTCGACCTCCGTTAGGGGGAAGGCCTGGGTGAGAGCTCCAACGAACCCCTTCGCGTCGGTTTCCTTGGGGCGCCAGCCCAGAACGGTGGTTAGTGAGTCCTCAGCGACCTTGGCGAGACTACTCGCGGGCGCCCTACCGTCGCCCCCGCCGAACATCGAGGCAAGCGGTGAGGGCGGGTAGCCCACTTCTTGGGTGAGCGTGGGGTAGGAGAAGATGTTCTCTGCCGCGGTCACTCCTTCGTCGAGGGTGCCCACCACCCTTTGCACGATCCCCCCGACGCTGCTCGGCCGGTAGTAGATCGGAGAAACAACCGTGTCCTTCGTGGTTATCACCACGGCCACGGGCATCGAGGTCGCGCTTTCCCACTCGGGCGCGCCGTTCCCATCGAGGTCTAACATCTTGGGCACGTCGATCGAGTATTTGCCTGCAAGGATCTCCTTGAACACGTACGCACCGTTGGGATCGGTGAGTACGGTCTTGAAGACCCGAGTCCCCGAGTGCTGGCCGTCGATGGAGATCTGAACCCCCTGGAGACCGTTGTCCTTGTCGTCGTAGACATTTCCGCTCACCTGCGGCATCGTGGCTTCCCTCCGATCGAGTTCGTCCGAGTCGATCTCATGTCCGAATACCCTCTTCGTGAGGGAGTGTGAACTGTTGTCCGATACTCGTCGTCCGAACGGAGATGAGCGGCGAAGCGAGCATCTCGGCCAAGTCCTGCCAACTGACGAAGAGTGGATCGACCACACCCTCCAAGCTTCTGCGACATCGCTCGAGGGCGGCGAACGTCTCGTCCGTCCAGGCCCGCCACTCGCCGTCTCGTTCGCGGCCGAAGCTTCGCAACTCCTCCAGTCGTGAAAGAACGCCCGGCTCGGCTGACAGTCGATGGCCGACGAGATCGCGGGCCCGCTGACACCCCATGAGTGCTCGGTGTGCGGTATCGAGATCTTGTGGAACTTGGGCGGCCCGGTGGCCTTGCTCGACAGCGTTCACGCCCATCTGGATCGTGCCCCAAACGTCCTCCACGAAGTCGGCGAACCAGTCCACCAGCGCGACCGAGCCTTGGTCCGGCTGGTCCTCGACCACTGTGAGCCGCAGCCCGACGATCGCGTTGCGAACCACGTCGAACGCCTGAGCGAGCTCCTTGAATGCGGTCTCGAGCGACATCTCTATCGTCTCACCAGCTCCGTGTAGAAGTTCTTCGTGATCACGCCCGGGCGCGCGAGCCGGTTGTCGAGCGCGAAGCGGGCCGCGCCGATGAGGAAGCGTTCGGGGATGACGCCGGGGTCGGTGCCCGCCGCGAGCCGGCCCGCGGCCTCCTCGATCATCTGTTGCTCCTTCTGCGCGAAGGGCACGACCTGCGAGAGGCTCCTGTTCCCCAAAGCGCGAAAGGGCCGGTAGCACATCGCGTCGACGACCAGGGGGATGGCCTCAGGGAAGGACCGGACTAGGACCTCAGGGATCGTCCCGGCGGGAGGCGTCGGGTACATCCGCGTCCATAACCTGCCGTATTGGTCGGCCTGGTCGCCGAAACCCATCCGGCGGAGGAGCTCGAGGCTTACGAAGGCGCGGAGGTACGGCGTCGGATGCGGCGCCATGGCCGAGTAGCCGAAGACTGTGCTCGGCGACCGCCCGATCACGTCCATGAGCGAACCGACGACGGCGGGCCCTCCGAGGAGCAGGCCACCGAGATCGGCGAACGTCTCCCGATTCCACCGGGTCCACGTCGACGCGACCTGGCGAGGCAGTCCCGACTCCAACAACCGTCGAGCCACGGCGTGCGGGATCGCTCGCACCAGGCCGAGCTCGTTCTGCAGGTTGTGGCAGACCTCGTGCAGAACGGCGCCGAGGGTCCAGGGGTTCACGAGTCGGTGGTACGGAAGTTCGATCAACGGGAACGGGTTCTCGAGCCGGCCGAGCCGGCGGAGCGGGATGCCGCGACGAAACGTCGCCGGCGAGAACCCCGTCCGCATGTAGGCGAACGGCGGAGGCGCGGGGATGGACTTAGCCTTGCCCACGCCCATGTAGCACACCTGATAGCAGTCGAGCCCGATGCGATCGCAGCTGAGCAGCCATTCGGCGACTCGCGTCTGTCGCTGCCCGAAGAGCTCGAAGTAGAAGTCCCATACGCGCTCGATGGTCCTGACCCAGTCGTGAGCGTGCTCCTTGTGGATGACCATCCGTTGCAGCGCGGCGGTCTCCGGCCGGCGAAGCGCGAGGTTGCCGAACTGGTTGACGTCCGCCGTGTGCTTCAGCAGGTCCGCCCGGAGCGACGACATCAGGCGGTTCACGGCCTGGAGGTGGCCTTCCGAGGGGCCGGTCTCCGGCGTGCCGAACTCGGCCTGCCGGAAGGGCCGTAGGGCCGCCGCGTGGCGATTGACGTTGATCGCCTGGGCGCGAACCCAGGGCTCGAGCACCCCTCGCCGTCTAGGCCGCGCGGTGGAACCTTCGATCGCGCGGAGCTGCGGTTCCGCTCGTGGGCTCGTCTCCGCAACCGCTGTCTGCATGAGATCCTCGCTTGCCGTCCTAGTCGCGGCGGCATCCGCCGGGCGCGGTTGGCACGCCGACGCCGGCGGGCATTCCGGTCGACGCTGCCGGCATCGAGTCCGTCGGCGCTGCCGTCGCGGGCGCGACTCGGTGGTAGCGGCGGTCGAGCGCTCGGGATCGGCGGTAGGCCGCCACGCATTGCCGTGGATCCCCGAGCACTTGCGCCGTCTGTCGTGCCAACGTTCGCGCCGCGCCCGCAGCAGTGATGGGACGGCCACGGCTCACCTGGCGGGCGAGATCCGCCGTCGTGCGCCGAACCACGGTGGGGATGGCACGCACCATCGGACGGGTGACCGGGTTGGTCCGCAAGGTTCGCGCCACCCGGCCCTCCCCGCGGATGAGCTGTGGGGCGGTTCGCATGATCGCGGCGGCCACCTGCGGGACGAGCCTTGCGGCGAGGGGGATGAGCGCGCCCACGAAGGCCTCAGCCTCCGCCTCGCTCTCCGACTCGGCGGCCGCGTGTCCAAGGTGCTCCATCAGCGCATCCGGGTAGATGCGCAGGACGGGGTTGCGTTCGGACTCCCACTCCCCCTCGTACTCGGCCTCGGGCTCGGGCTCGGGCTGGGCGCTGCCGAGGGCGGATCGAGCCGCCGTCAGCCCGACGCCGCGGAGCGCCGGCGACTGCGTGGTCTGGGCCGCGAGTGCGGCGAGTCGGCGGAAGAACTCCTCGCTCTCGTACTCGCCCTCGAGCTCGTACTCGCCCTCGAGCTCGTACTCGCCCTCGAGCTCGTACTCGCCCTCGAGCTCATACGCCGCCGTTGCCATGGCTCCTCACCTTCGCGATCCTCCATCCACCCCGGTGCCCAAGTCGAAGCGGCCCCTCGCCTACCGGACC
>JBOGVL010000281.1:0-4101 GCA_050692535.1 Actinomycetota bacterium
GGCCGGGCGCCCCGCGAGGGGCGCCCGGAAAAGACCACTGAGCCGGAAGCTCAGTCGATCACGTTCATCTGCGTCTGCGGGTTGGCGAAGGGCAGACCCTTCCCGTTCCCCTGCCGCGGCTTCCCGACGAGCCTGATGATGTCGAGACCGCGCTCGATGTCGTTTGAGTAGACCTCGCCGTTGTACCAGTAGGAGGACCACGAGGCCCCCATCGGGTTCATCGGCTTGAAGAAGGCGACCTCCTTCGGGTTCGCCGGGTCGTCGAAGTCGACGACCGAGGTCCCACCCGCGTACCAGGCGCCCACCAGTCGGTAGTGCTGCGCCGTGCTGACGAAGTTGAAGTTGTGCGCGGTGCAGTGCTCCACCTCGAAGCGCGGGATCTTGAACGTGCTCGTCGGAGCCGTCTCGCCGAAGCGGTAGAACCAGATCGCGCCCTCCGTGGGAGGATCGCTCGCCTCGCACTCGGGGAAGATGCCACCGCCGGCCTCGTCACCCCAGGCGATGTACTTGCCGTCCCAGGTGAAGGCGGAGTTGTGCCACGCCCCCACGAGGGGCGTGTCCACCCGGTAGAGGAAGTCCGGGTTCACCGGGTCGGAGATGTCCCAGACCTGGCCCTCGGAGAGGCACGCGGCCGCCGCCAGCTCGAGCTCCACGAACACGGTGATGTCGTGGCAGCCCGTCGTCGTCAGCAGGCCGAGTCCCGGGATGAACGCGTTGCCGTCGAACTGCTGCGTGCCCGGGTCCAGCGTCGGCTCCGAGACCACCGCGGCCGCGGCCGGATTCCCGAGCGGAACGGAGATGACCGAGATCTTGTTGTGACCCTTCGTCGTCCCCGTGTCGGCGAGGCAGTCGGGCCCGACGCTGCCGGCCGTGAGCGCGTACGACGACACGTAGACGAGGATCCGGTCGTTGTCGAGGTCGGGCACGAGCGTGTGCGTGTGGGAGCCGCAGTCGGTCTGCACACCCGTGATCAGCGACGGGTTGCGCGGGTCGCTGATGTCGAAGATGCGAATCCCCTCGAACATGCCCGGCGTGGTCGGGCTCGCAGGCGAGGAGCTGCAGGCCGCCGATGTCCGTGCGGAGTCGAGCGACTGGAACAGCAGCCCTTCCCAGACCGAGATGTCGCTCTGGACGCCGGGACAGCGGAACTCCGACAGGAGCTTCGGCTGCCCGGGCCGCGAGACCTGGAAGATCCGGAAGCCGCCGTAGTCGCCTGCGAAGACCTTCGTCCCCCAGAACGCGAGGTCCGAGTTCGTGAAGCTGACGCCCGGCGTCGCCGGGTTCTCGACGCCCGGCACGTTGGCGATGAGGGCCATCTTCTTCGCCAGGTCGGGCTCTGCCTGCCCGCCCGCCGGAACCGCGAACGCGAGTGCGCTCACGATTCCCAGGGGTACGACCCAACGGAGGAGTCGGGTCATCGACACCACCTCCCTTTCGTAGTTCGTGACACTTGTCCCAGGTGCGGGCGCGATCGTACTCCGCCGCCGAGCGAGAATCCAGTCCTGGATCAGGCCGGCGTGCGCTCGAAGCGGAGCTTCGCCAGGCGCAGATCCTCGGGGATCCGCGTCGGGTAGTCCCGGGTCAGGCACGCGCGGCAGAAGGAGTCCGCCGGACGCCTGGTGGCCTCCTGGAGGCCGTCGAGCGAGAGGTAGGCGAGCGAGGTGGCGCCGAGCTCGTCCCGCACGTCCTCAGGCGAGCGGCCGGCGGCGATCAACTCGTCCTCGCCGGCCATGTCGATGCCGTAGAAGCACGGGGAGACGACGGGCGGGGAGGAGACGCGGACGTGGACCTCCTCGGCGCCCGACTCGAAGAGCATCGCCACGATCTGCCGCGTCGTCGAGCCGCGCACGATCGAGTCGTCCACGACCACGACGCGCTTGCCGCGCACCTCCCCGAGCGGATTGAACTTCATCCGCACGCCGCGCTCGCGTAGGCCTTGGTCGGGCTGGATGAAGGTGCGCCCGACGTAGCGGTTCTTGATCAGGCCTTCCTGGAACGGGATCCCGCTCGCGCGCGCGAACCCGATCGCCGCCGGCGTGCCTGAGTCTGGGATGGCCATGACGAGATCGGCCTCGACCGGCGCCTCGGCGGCGAGCCGCTCACCCATGCGCACGCGCGCGCCGTGGAGCTCGACGCCGCGCAGCGTGGAGTCGGGCCGCGCGAAGTAGATGAACTCGAAGATGCAGAGCGCGCCTTGGCCGCGGGGCTCGACCGCCTGCTCGGTGCGAACGCCCTCCGCGTCGGCGACGACGAGCTCCCCGGGCCGGAGCTCCCGCACCGGCTCGGCGCCGATCAGGTCGAAGGCGCACGTCTCTGACGCGAGCAGGAGGTCGCCGTCGAGCTGCCCGAGGACGAGCGGCCTGATCCCGTCCGGGTCGCGGAACCCGACGAGCTTCCCCTCCGAGAGCAGCACGGCCGAGAAGGCGCCCTCGATGCGCGCCATCGTCGCCGCGACCGCCTCCTCGAGCGGCCGCTCGTCGCGCGCGATCAGGGCCGCGATCACCTCGGTGTCGGAGGTCGAGGAGAGGCGGGCGCCGTCGCGCAGGAGCTCGGCGCGCAGCTCGCCGGTGTTCGTGAGGTTCCCGTTGTGGGCCAGCGCCACCGTGCGCGCGGGGCCGTGCTGCACCATCGGCTGCGCGTTGGCCCAGTGCGTCGAGCCCGTCGTCGAGTAGCGGCAGTGCCCGATCGCCGTCTGCCCGCGCAGGCCCCGCAGCTTCTGCTCGGAGAAGGCCTGGGTCACGAGGCCCATGTCGCGCATCGCCGTGAGGCGGCCCGCGTCGGAGACGGCGATGCCCGCCGACTCCTGGCCGCGGTGCTGGAGCGCGAAGAGGCCGAAGTAGGAGAGGCGGGCGACGTCTCGCTCGGGCGCGTGGATGCCGAACACGCCGCACATTAGGCAGGGCCCTCGTAGGTCGCCTGCAGATCCGCGAGCGGGATGCCGAGCAGCCGGTCGCCGCCGACGACGCCGAGGCGCCGGAGTGCCACGCCCTCGAGCGACTCGGCCCGCTCGGGCGCGCAGGCGACGACCGCGCGGCCCGCGCCCTCCCCGAACCACTCGCGCGCGTCGGGCGGCAGTTCGAGCTCGGCCCCGATTCCTGCGTGGAGCGCCAGCTCGGCCAGCGCCACGGCGAGGCCGCCGTCGGAGACGTCGTGGGCCGCCGAGAGCCCGGGCGCCGTGCGCCAGAGGAAGTGGACGAGAGCGGCCTCGGCGGCATGGTCCGGCGGCGGCGGGCGCCCGGCCGCACCGCCCAGGAAGCGCGCCTGGTACTCGGAGCCGTCCAGCGAGGCGGCGTCGCTCCCGGCAACGAGCACGACGTCGCCCTCGCGCCAGGCCCCGGGCACGGCCCGCACGTCGCCCACGAGGCCGACGCAGCCCACCACCGGCGTCGGCGGGACGGCGCGGCCGTCGGTCTCGTTGTAGAGCGAGACGTTGCCCGAGACGACCGGGACGCCGAGGACCTCGCACGCACGCGCCATCCCCTCGATCGCCTCGACCAGCTCCCAGGCGACGTCCGGCTTCTCGGGGCTCCCGAAGTTGAGGCAGTCGGTGATCGCGAGCGGCCGCCCGCCTGCGCAGGCGACATTGCGCGCCGCCTCGAAGACGACGCGGGCGCCGGCGGCGCGCGGGTCGAGGCGCGCGGCGCGTCCGGGCCCGTCCAGCGAGATTGCGATGCCCCGGACAGACGGCCGCAGGCGCAGGACGGCCGCGTCGAGCCCCGGCCTCCGGACTGTGCGGGAGCCGACGAGGTGGTCGTAGCGCTCGAACACCGGGCGGCGGCTGCAGATGTTGGGCGAGGCGAGCAGCGCGAGCAGGTCCTCGCCCTCTGCCGGGATCGGCGGATGCTCGATCGGCGAGGCAAGCGCGTGCGGGGCGGTGGCGACGCGGTAGCGGGGTGCCTCGTCGGTCAGGTGTCCGACCGGAATCGCCCCGACCTCCGCCTCGTCGTGGAAGGCGCGCAGGAGGCCGGACTCGGTGACGACGCCGATCGCGGCGCAGTCGAGCTCCCACCGCCGGCACACCTCCTCGACCGCCGCGAGCCGCTCCGGCACGACGACGGCGATCATTCGCTCCTGGCTTTCCGAGACCATGATCTCGATGGG
>JBOGVL010000282.1:0-4091 GCA_050692535.1 Actinomycetota bacterium
GTCCCAGAACGCGGCGCGGACCCGGTCGATGCCGCGCTCGTGGTACGGGTTCGAGCCGCTGCTCCCGAGGATCGTGCCGCCGCGATGCAGGATCCCCTGCACCGACTCGGCCGTCAGCTCGCGAACGTCCCCGCGGACGACGCCCCGCCACCCGTCTCGGAAGCCGATGACCTCGCAGCCGTGCTCGCCGGTCGCCGCCCGGACGACGGCGCGGATCGCCGCGTTCAGCCCGGGACAGTCGCCCCCGCCGGTGAGGATGCCGATCCGCTTCACGAGCCTGCCGCGCCTCCGGTCCGGTCTCGGGGTGCGCGGCGCTCAAGCCGGACCCCCCGCGAGTCGAGGTCGATTCTAGGCCCGGGCACCGGCGCCCGGTCCGCGGAGCGAATGCGGATGTCCAAACGATGGATCGCGCTCGTCCTGGCCCTGGCGGCGATCCTCGCCGCGGCGCCGGCGCGCGCCCACGACCTGAACGGCATCCTCCAGGAATCGGAGAACCTGCCCGAGGTTCGGCGGCTCGCCGAGCTTCACCGATCCTTGCACGAGCTCCTCGAGCGTTTTCGCGTCCTCGAGGCCCGGGCCGGCCGTGAACGGTTCGCGACGGTCGAGGCCCTTCGCGACGCCCACGTCGCCGAGCTAGCCGTGGAGGAGGCGCGCGCCCGCCTGGACGCCCGCGTGCGAACCGCCTATCAGTTCGGCCCCGGGGGCTCGATCGAGGCGCTGCTCGGCGCACCCACCTTCGCGGATCTCGCGCTGATCTCCGAGTACACCGCGCGGACGATCTCGATCGACGACGCCGCACTCCGGGAGACGCTCGTCGCGGAGGCGGTGCTCGACGCTCGGCGCGCCCAGGCCGAGGCCGCACGCGAGGCAATCGCGCCCCGGCTCGATCGCCTGCGCTCGCTGCTCGTCGAGATGGAGGCGAAGGTCGACGAGGCCACCGAGATCGCCGTGCGAGCTCAGGTCGAGGACGAGGCGCGCAGGGCGCTGGAGGCCCAGCAGCGCATGGTCGCCGCGGCGGTCGCCCGCGCCGGAAGCTGGGATCTCGGCGTGATCGACTACGGGCAGGATCAGGCGCACCTGCTCGCGCTCCTCGGGCCTACCGGCGGCCGGACGTGCGAGACACCCGAGGGACTGATCGACAGTGGCCAGTCCTTCGCGGGCTACGCGAGCTGGTACGGCTGGGAGTTCGGGGGACAGCCCACCGCGACCGGCGCGATCTTCGACCCGCGGCTGTTCACCGCCGCCAACCGATGGCTCCCCTTCGGCACGTTCCTCCGCGTCCGAAACGGCGATCGGTGCGCGATCGTGCTCATCAACGATCGTGGGCCCTACGGCCGGCTCGAGCGCGTGATCGACCTGTCGCAGGCCGCGGCCGAGTATCTGGGCGTCGGGGTCTCGTGGGTCGACGCCGAGATCCTCGTTCCGGCCGAGGGCATGCCTGCCTGAGCCGCACCGGCTCGCGACCGCCCGCCGCTTTGCGCCGGGTAGCATGACGACGTGCTCGCCGCGTGGGGACTGCTCGAGTGGACGTTCGTCGCGATCCTCGTGGCGCTGACCGGCGCCGTCGGCGTCGCGTTCCTGTTCATGGTCGGGTCGCTCTTCGTGAACCCCGGCCGCCGCAAACGGTCGGTCTGACCCCGGCGTGACACCGGCGTCGATCCGCCCGGGGGCGGAGTCGTTCTCGCTGGGCGACGGTCCGATCGGCGTCCTGATGGTCCACGGATTCACCGGCTCGCCGGCCTCGATGCGGCCGATCGGCGAGTGGCTCGCGGGCCAGGGATTGGCGGTCGAGGGCGTGCGACTCCCCGGACACGGGACCGACGTGGAGGATTTGCGCTCGCGTCGCTGGACCGAGTGGGTGGACGAGGCGGTCCGTGGGTTGGACGTCCTCAGTGAGCGCGCCCGGACCGTCGTGGCGTTCGGCCAGTCGATGGGCGGCGCCGTTGTCTTGGCCGTCGCGGCCTCACGCCCCCACCAGGTCGACGGGATCGCGCTCGCGAACCCGTACGTCTTCGACGCCCGGCAGATCCTCAGCGGCGTCGGCGGTCGGTTCCTGCGCGACCTCAAGGGCGTCGCCAACGACATGGCCAAGCCGGGGCAGGACGAGAACGCCGACGACCGCCTGCCCGCTCCGGCCGTGCTCGAGATGGTCGCGCTCACCAGGCTCGTTCGGCGGCAGCTCCCGGAGATCCGGCAGCCGCTGGTCGTCTTTCGGTCCGCAACCGACCATGTGGCCCCGCGCTCGAACGCCCGGAAGGTCATAGGGCGGATCGGCTCCGAGCGCACGGAGGTCGTGGCCTGCCCGCGCTCCTACCACGTGGTCACGCTCGATCACGACGCGCCGCTCGTCCGCGAGCGCGTACTGTCGTTCGCCCGCGAGCTCGACGCCGCCAAGGCCGGCTAACCGGCCGGCTAACCGCCGGAGGCCGCGCCTTCGGCCCGCGGGCTCCGGGCGCCGAGCTCGCGGTCGAGCATCAGCAGCGAGACCGGATCCGACCCGACGGTCGAGAGCATCCGCACGAGGTCGGCCGCCTGCTTCTCCTCCTCCACCTGTTCCTGCACGAACCACTGCAGGAACACCTGGCTCGCGTAGTCCCCCTGACGGACCGCCTCCCCGAAGAGCGCGTCGATCATGCCCGTGACCGTGCGCTCGTGCTCGAGCGTGCCCTCGAGCGCGCCGAGCGGCGAGCCGAAGTCGTCCGGGGGCGCCTCGAGCGCCTCGATCCGCACCCGCCCGCCCCGGTCGACGACCTGCGCGAAGAACCGCATCGCGTGATCCCGTTCCTCCTCGGCCTGGACCCGGAACCAGTGCGCGAAACCGGGCAGGCTCTCCGCCTCGAAGTACGCGGACACGGCGAGGTACCGATGCGACGAGGACAGCTCGGCGGCGATCTGGCGGTTCATGTCGGTTTCGAGCTCGGGCGAGAGCACGGGTCCTCCTTCGCGACGGCGGCGCGTCAGCCTACCCGGACTCGGAACCGCGGCGACCCGCGGCTAGGAGGCGACGATCGAGGTGCCGGCCGACCCCTCCAGCACCGCCACGGCCTCGTCGAGGTCGCCGATCGCGGCGCGGGAGCCGCCGCCCTCGACGAAACTCACGGCCGCCTGGACCTTCGGGCCCATCGAGCCGACCCCAAACTCCCCGGCCTCCGAGAGCCGGCGCGCCTCGGCCGCGGTGAGCCACTCGAGCTCCTCGGCGCGCTCGGTCCCGAACGAGCGCTGGACGCGCGGCACGTCCGTGAGGATCAGCAGGGTGGTCGCCTCAACGTCGCGCGCAAGGATCGCCGAGGCCGAGTCCTTGTCCACGACGCCCTCCACGCCCACGAGGCGCGGACCATCCTCGATCACGGGGACGCCGCCGCCACCCGACGCGACCACGATGACGCCGTCGCCGACGAGCGTTCGGATCACGGACGCCTCGACGATCGAATACGGGGCGGGCGACGGGACAACGCGCCGGAACCCGCCGTGCGAGTCCGGCCGCATCGCCCAGCCCTGCTCGGCAGCGAGGGTCTCGGCCTCCGCTCGCTCGTAGAACGGCCCGATCGGCTTGGTCGGGTCCTCGAACGCCGGGTCGTCCACCGGGACGCGGGTGAGCGTCAGGATCGTCGCGACCGGTCGCTCCATCCCGCGTTCGTAGAAGACGTCGCCGATCGTGACCTGGAGCAGGTACCCGATCTGCCCCTGGCTCTGCGCGCCGCAGACGTCCAGCGGCATCGGGTGCACCCACTTCCGCGCCGCCTCCTGCTGGAGGAGGATCCGTCCGACCTGCGGGCCGTTGCCGTGGGTGACGACGACCTCCCAACCCGCCACGGCGATGTCCGCGATCCGTTCGGCGGCGAGGCGGGCCGAGCGGTACATGTTGGCGAAGGTGTCCTCCTCGCCGCGCCGAAGGAGCGCGTTGCCGCCGAGCGCGACGACGACCCGGTCCATGCGGCTACAGGACCGGCTTCAGGACGTCGGCGAGCGACGGAGAGTCGGGGAGCACCTCGAGGTCGTAGCGCACTCGAACGGCCGGCTTGCGAACGTCGATCACGCGCCGGAGGTCGATCGGGGTCCCGATCACGACGAGGTCGGCCTCGGCCGCGTCG
>JBOGVL010000283.1:0-4088 GCA_050692535.1 Actinomycetota bacterium
ACTGGCGCTGTCGACCCTGCTCCGCCTGTTCGCGCCCTTCCTTCCCTACGTGACCGAGGAGGTGTGGTCCTGGTGGCGGGAGGGTTCGGTCCACCGTGCCGCCTGGCCCGCACCCGAGGAGCTCGCGACCTCCGAGGGCGGCGACCCCGTCGTGTACGACGCGGCCGCGTGGGTGCTCGGCGACGTGCGAAAGGCCAAGGCGCTCGCCAAGCGGTCGCTGCGCGCCGAGGCCCAGCGGGTCGTCGTCCGCGACTCGCCGGAGCGCCTCGAGGCGCTGCGCGAGGTGGAGCGAGACGTGCGCGAGGCCGGCAACGTCTCCGAGATCGAGTACGTCGCGGCCGCGGAGGCCTCGGTCGAGGTCGTGCTTCCTCCGGACTGACGCCGTGCGATTCTCGGATGCCGTCGCCGAGCTCGAGTCGCGCCAGCCCGAGCACATGCCGAAGCCGGACCTCGCGCGAATCCGCGCCGTGGCCGAGCTGCTCGACTCGCCGCAGCTGACCGTTCCCACCGTCCACGTGACCGGGACGAACGGGAAGACGACCACCGCGCGGCTCGTCGCGAGCCTGGCCTGCGCCCACGGCCTCACGACGGGACTCTTCACGTCTCCGCACCTGCGCTCGGTGACGGAGCGGCTGCAGATCTGCGGAGAGCCGATCGGAGAAGGCGAGTTCGGCCAGGAGTACGAGCATCTGCTGGTGTACCTGCGAGCCGTGGACGAGCGCGTCGGGACCGTCAGCTACTTCGAGGCGCTCTCGGCGCTCGCCTTCCTGTGGTTCGCGGACAAACCCGTGGAGCTCGGAGTGTTCGAGGTCGGCATGGGCGGCGCCTGGGACGCCACGAACCTCGTAGCCGGCGACGTGGCCGTGCTCTGCCCGATCGGGCTTGATCATCCCGAGCTCGGCGAGACCGTCGCCGAGGTCGCGGGCGAGAAGGCGGGGATCATCAAGCCCGGGAAGGTCGCCGTCGTGCGCGCCCAGCCGCCCGAGGCGCTGGCCGTGATCGAGGCGAGGTGCGAGGAGGTGGCGGCTCGCCTGCTGCTCGAGGACCGGGACTGGGGTCTCGAGATGCGTTCGCCCGCGGTCGGCGGACAGGCGTTGACGGTCCGCGGCCCGCACGGGACACACGACGACCTGCTGCTGTCGCTGTTCGGCGAGTTCGCGGCCCACAGCGCGGCGGCGGCGGTCGTGGCGACGGAGGAGGTCCTCGGCCGCGGGCTCGAGGATCACGCCGTTCGCGAGGCGCTGCTGGGAACGACCTCGCCGGGCCGGGTCGAGATCGCCGGGCGGCGTCCGCTCATCGTCCTCGACGGGGCGCACAACCCGGCCGCGGCGGCGGCCCTCGCCGAGACGCTGCCGGAGGCGTTCACGTGGGACCGCCTCCACCTCGTCATCGCCGTCTTCACCAACAAGGACCTCGAGGGTATCGCGGCGTCGCTGGCGCCCCTCGCGGACGCCGCGTACGCGGCGACGACGGACAGCGTTCGCGCGCGTCCCGCGGAGGAGATCGAGGCCGCGCTGGCCTCCAAGGGGGTTGCCTCGCAGACGTTTCCGAGTGTCCGGGAAGCGCTGCATGCCGCCCGTACCACTGCGGAGCCGGGTGACCTCATCCTGGTGACGGGCTCTCTGTACACTGTCGCGGACGCCCGCCGGGCGCTGCTGGAGGACTCGACAACGTGACCGTCGAATCGACGCTGCTCATCGTCAAGCCGGACGGCGTGCGTCGCGGGCTGGTGGGCGAGGTCCTTCGTCGGGCCGAGGTGAAGGGCCTGCGCATCGACGAGATGCGGATGATGACGATCGATCGCGACCTCGCCGAGGAGCACTACGGCGAACATCGCGAGAAGCCGTTCTTCGGCGAGCTCGTCGAGTTCATCACGTCGGGACCGGTCGTCGTGGCGCGTCTGGAGGGCGACGGCGCGATCGACGTGTGGCGGACCCTCATGGGGCCGACGGATCCCTCCTCCGCGCCGCCGGGCACGATCCGCGGCGACCTCGGCCTGATCATCACCGAGAACATCGTGCACGGCAGCGACTCGCCGACCTCCGCCGAGCGCGAGCTCAAGCTCTTCTTCGGCTGATCTCAGCGTGGACGCGGCCGGCTCGCTCGAGCGGATCCGCGGGTTCGTCGCTCGCCGGCAGGAGCACCTGGCGACGCCGGGGCTCGCGCTGGCGGTCACCGACCGCGATCGATGTCTCGGCGTGATCGCGGACGGTCTCGCGAGCGTCGAGGCGGGACGCCGGGTCGCCGCCCATCACCGGTTCCAGATCGGCTCGATCTCCAAGGGGTTCACCGCGCTCGCGATCCTGCAGCAGGTCGAGGAGGGCCGCGTGGATCTGGACGCGCCCGTCACGGAGTACCTGCCGTGGTTCGAGGTTCGCACGGCCCACGGGCCGATCACGATCCACCACCTGCTCTCGCACACGAGCGGCCTGGTGACCGGCTCGGACTTCGCCGGCGACGCCGCGCCCGAGGTGTGGTCGCTTCGCGAGACCGAGACGGGCTTCGCGCCGGGGGAGCGGTTCCTCTACTCCAACGCGGGCTACAAGACGCTGGGCCTCGTCCTCGGCGCCGTCACGGGCGAGCCCTGGTGGGAGCTCGTCCGGCGGCGGGTGATGCTCCCCATCGGGATGGGGGACGCGGAGGTCGTGATCACGGACCGGGCGCGAGCGCGCCTGGCCGTGGGGCACGGGCCGCCCCGCCTCGATCGCCCCTGGTTCCCGCGCCACGGCTGGGCGGCCACGCCGTGGTTCGAGAGCGCCACGGCCGACGGGACGATCTGTGCGACGGCCGAAGAGCTCACCGCCTACGCGCGGCTCCTGCTGGCGGGCGGCGCCGGGGTCGTCGCGACCTCGTCGTTCGAGCAGATGACGACCCCGTTCGCCGAGGATCTCGACACGCCGGGGGATCGGTACGGGTACGGGGTGAAATTGGTCGACGACGGGAACGACCGGCGCCTCCTCGGGCACTCGGGGGGCATGATCGGGTTCACCGCCCTTCTCCTCGTCGACGTCGGGTCCGGATTCGGCGTCATCGCGCTGATGAACTCGGGGATCGGCCGCCGGGTCGACCTCGTCCGGTTCGCGCTGGCGTGCCTCGCCGCGGAGTCGTCGGGAGCGCCCCTGCCGGAGATCCCCGAACCACCGGACCCATATCGGATCGACGGCGCACCCGCGTTCGAGGGCCGGTACTCGGACGACGCGGGCGAGGTCGCGGTGCGATCGGAGGACCCCGGCCTGGTCCTCGAGTCCGCGGGACACCGCGGGCCGCTGGCCCTCCAGGACGGCGACGTCTTCGCCGTCGACCACCCCGAGCTCGAGCGCTACGCGATCCGATTCCTGCGCGAGGACGGGGCCGTCACCGGCGCCTTCTGGGGCTCCCGATGGCTCCGCCACGAAGGTTCCCCCG
This sequence comes from Actinomycetota bacterium, assembly GCA_050692535.1. Classification (GTDB taxonomy): domain Bacteria; phylum Actinomycetota; class UBA4738; order UBA4738; family HRBIN12; genus CALGFI01. Next base: position 3,406 of record JBOGVL010000283.1, read on the forward strand.
CACCGGCCGAGTCCGCGTGTCCGCCGGAGTGGTCTCGGTATCCGGGCCGCTACGCGTCGTGGAACCCGTGGGCGCCCGGGTTCCGCGTGTTCCTGCGCCGGGACCAGCTGTGGCTGGCCATGACCGGCGACGCCTCGGACGTCGACGGCGAACATCGGCTGACGCCCCTCGAGGACGGATCCTTCCGGTTCGGGGAGCCCTGGTCGCCCGACCACGTCCGCTTCGACTGGTTCATCGATGGGATGGCCCAGCGTGCCGTCTTCGACGCAGCGCCCTTCTACCGGACGTTCGCGCCCTAGCGATTGTTCCGGGCGGCCTCGGGCGCTCGCCGGAAGGCCACCACGGCGTTGTGGCCGCCGAAGCCGAACGAGTTGGAGAGGGCGAGCCGAACGTCGGCCGTGCGGGCCTCGTTCGGAACGTGATCGAGATCGCAGTCGGGGTCCGGCGTCTCGTAGTGGATCGTGGGCGGCACGACGCCGTTGGCGATCGCGAGCGCGCACGCAGCCCCCTCCACCGCGCCCGCGGCCCCCAGCATGTGGCCGGTCATCGACTTGGTCGACGAGACCGGGATCTCGTGCGCGACCTCGTCGCCGAGCGCGGCCTTGATCGCGGCCGTCTCCGCCGCGTCGTTGAGCTGGGTCGACGTGCCGTGTGCGTTCACGTACGAGACGGCGGCCGGCTCC
>JBOGVL010000284.1:0-4006 GCA_050692535.1 Actinomycetota bacterium
GGACGGACGCTGCCGCGGAGCGAGCTGACCCAGCGACTGGTCGCGACGGCCGACTGCGTCGCGATCCTCACGCCGCACAGCGCGTACGAGCTCGACTGGATCGCCGACAACGCGAGCATGGTCTTCGATTCCCGAAACGCCTTCGGCTCCGACCGCCGCAAGAACGTGGTCCGGCTGTGACCGCCACCCCCGTGAGGTTCCGGCAGACGCCCGGGGTCCTGTCGAGGTCCTTCGGGGACGAGGTGATCCTCGCCCCGTCCCGGCGGGACGAGTACGACTCCCTCTCCCGGACGGCGGGTGCCGTCTGGAACCTCCTCGGCGAGCCCCGCACGCTCGACGAGATCGTCGGCGTCCTCGAGGCTGCCTATGGGACCTCCGGGGTGACGATCGCCCGCGACGTCGAGCCGCTGATCGCGGACCTCGTCGGCCGGGGGCTGGTCGAGCGGGTGCACGACGGTGATGGCTGAACGCGGCGCGCTGCCGCCCATTCGCCGGATCGCCGCCTACGGTCTCCCCGCCGGCGGCGAGCACGTGACGGCCTCGGGGCTCGCGGTCGACGACGAGCCGTCGTTGGTTCGCATGGCCGTATCGCAGCGGCTGAGCGGCATCGCGCTCGCGGCGGCCGATGCCGGGTGGCTCGACCTTGCGGCGGACTGCCGAGACGAGCTCCTCGACCGGCACCGGGCGGCGATGTTGTGGGCGCTGGGGATCGAACGGGTGCTCCTGCGGCTCTTCGACGGGTTCGACGCGGCCGGCATCCGGGGTGTGGTCCTCAAGGGGCCGGCGTTCGCCCACTCGATCTACCCGGACCCGTCATGGCGGCCGTTCGCCGACCTCGACGTGCTCGTCCTGACCTCGGACTGGCGCCGGGCATGCGCCGTCCTCGGCGACGAGGGGTTCCAACGCGATCTCCCGGAGCCTCGGCCACGGTTCGACGAGCGGTTCGGCAAGGCGGCGAGCCACTCGGATCGGGCCGGCCATCAGGTGGACCTGCATCGCAACCTGGTTTTGGGTCCGTACGGGTTCCTGATGGATCCCACCGAACTCTTCGGCCGGACGACGGAGTTCGTCCTGGCCGGGCGCACGTTGCGACGCCTCGACGGCGCGGCGACCGTGATCCACGCCAGTCTGCACGCGTCCCTGGGGGCGTGGCCGCCGATGTCGCTTCCGCTGCGCGACGTCGCCCAGGCCGCATGGAGGGACGACGTGGACTGGGACGATCTCGCGGCGCTCGCGACGAGCTGGCACGTGCTCCCCGTCGTCGCCCACGCCTTGCGCACGTCGGCGCGGTGGCTCGCGGTCGACCTCCCCGAGGCGGCGGCTGCGATCACCAGGATCGAGCCGACCGGCGCGGACCGGCGGCTGCTGCGCGCGTACATGCGACAGCGGCGCCGGGGCGGCATGACCCTGGCCTCGATCCCGCACATCCCGGGCATCCGGGGCCGGGCTGGCTACATCCGAGCGCTGCTCGTGCCCGACGCCCCCTTCCTGGCCGCGCGGTCGCCGAACGGGCAGCGCCCGTCCTACCTGCGCCGATGGAAGGTGCCGTTCCGCTGGTTGGTCTCCAGACGCCCGGGGGTTCGATGAGCGGCACGCCCGGTCGCGACGAGCTCCCGACGATCGTCCTCGTGGTGTTCGACACCGCGCGGTGGGATCGCTTCGGTTGCTACGGGTACGAGCGGCCGACCACGCCGACGGTGGACGCGCTGGCCGATGAGGGCCTCCTCGTCGAGACGATGATCGCCAATGGACCATGGACGCTGCCCTCGCACGGAAGCCTGTTCACGGGGCTGTACCCGAGCCAGCACGGCAGTCAGTGGCAGACGGGTCCGCGGCTTCGCGACTCGGTCTCCGTCACGATGCCCGAGTGGCTCCGCGGGCTCGGATACCACACGATCTGCGCGACGAACAACGGCCTGATCTCCGAGAAGACCGGTCTGTCGAGAGGGTTCGACCGGTACGCCTTCCGGATGGACCTCGAGCGAGGCCGGCGGCGCGTCGGCCGGCGGGTTCGCAAGGTGATCGCCGGGGGCGACTCGGGCGGGCTGATCGTGAACCGTTGGATCCGCGACGAGCTCCGGCAGGCCCCGCGGCCGACGTTCCTGTTCGTGAACTACCTGGAGTGTCACTGGGCCTACGTGCCGCCGCGACGCCTCGAGAAGCGGGTCGGCGGGCCGCGGTTCGGGCTCGTGGAGGGGATGCGGTATCGCGCCGGCCTCGCCAGGAGCGCGGGGCCGTGGGAGGCGATCGCGAGAGCGGACGACCGGACGTTGGACGTGTACGGCACCCTCTACGACGGCGAGCTCGCGAACGCGGACGAGCACCTTGCCGAGCTGATGGGGATCCTCCGCGAGACCGGACACGTCGGAGACCGACCCGCGATCGTCATGGTGACCTCGGACCACGGGGAGCACCTCGGCGAGCACTGCCTGGCCGACCATCACGCGTCCCTCGACGACCACCTCATCCGGGTCCCGTTCGTGGCCTGGGGCCCGGGGATCGTCGAGCGGCGGCGGCAGCCCCGGCCGTTCGAGCTGGTGGACGTGTTTCCGTCGGTCGCCCGCGCCCTCGGCCGGGACGTCTCGGATCTGGGGCTCGCCGGCCGGCGGAGCGGCCTCTTCGACGGAGGATCGGCGTCGAACGGGCAGCGGTACGCGTTCTCGGAGTGGCGCTCGTGGAGCGACAAGGAGCTCACGAGGCTCGCCCAGCGAAACGCCTCGTACGACTTCACCGGGCTCGGGCGCGACCTCGTGTGCGTTCGGGACGAGCGGTTCAAGCTCGTTCGCTCCGCCGACGGCCCGGGGCAGCTGTTCGACCTGAGTGACGGCTCGGGGGAGTCCGTCGACGTGGCCTCCGCGCACCCGGCGGACGCCGCTCGTCTGGGTGCGGAGCTGGACGCCGCGCAGCGGTCCTGGCAGGAGTGGGACTCGGGCGAGGCCGTCGTCAGCGAGTCGGAGCAGGCCGAGATCGAGCAGCGGCTGACGGAGCTCGGCTATATCTGAGCGCCCGCCTTCGGAGCGAGACCCCGGTCGTCCCGGACCGACATCCGGAGACGGGCCGTGAGAGTGCTATACGTGATCGACAGCCTGGCCGGCGGCGGAGCCGAACGGTCGCTCGCCGCCCTCGCGCCGCACTACTCGGCGCGCGGCCTCGAGCTCGAGGTCGCCTACCTCCGGCCCGTCGTCGGGCTGCAGCCGGAGTTCGAGCGCGCCGGGATCCGGCTCTTCGATCTCTCCGGTCCGAGGGGCCGGCTGGGGTGGGTGGATCGTTGCGCCCGGCTCGTCCGGTCCGTCCGCCCGGATTTGATCCACACGACGCTGTTCGAGTCGGACCTGGCCGGCCGCGCGGCGGGCGCGATCACGCGCGTGCCGGTCGTCTCCAGCCTGGTCAACGTGACGTACACGGAGGCCCAGCTCGACGATCCCAACCTCCGGCCGTGGAAGGTGCGCGGGGCCCGGTTCCTCGACGCCGTCTCCGCACGCCGGGTCGTGCGCTTCCACGCCATCACGGTGCACGTGGCCGACGAGATGTCGAGGCGGCTGAGGCTCGATCGCTCCAGGGTCGACGTCGTGCCTCGGGGCCGCGACCCGAAGCAGCTCGGACGTCGGACGGAGCGGCGCCGGTCGAAGGCGCGTTCGTCGCTCGGCGTGGAGCCGGCGACGCCCGTCGTCCTCGCGGCCGCCCGCCAGGAGTATCAGAAGGGGCTCGACGTCCTGTTGGAGGCGTTCGAGCGGGTGGTACGGCGAGAGCCCCGGGCCCGCCTGCTCGTGGCGGGCCGTGACGGGAACCAGACGCGGGAGCTGGAGGAGATCGTGGCGCGCTTCGGGCTGGATGGCTCGGTGACGTTCCTCGGCGTCCGCTCCGACATCGAGGACCTCATGTGCGCCGCCGACCTGTTCGTCATGCCGTCCCGCTGGGAGGGCCTGGGCAGCGTCCTGATCGAGGCGATGGGGCTCGAGGTGCCCGCCGTCGCCTCGGACCTCGGGCCGGTGCGCGAGGTCGTGGG
>JBOGVL010000285.1:0-3985 GCA_050692535.1 Actinomycetota bacterium
GTGCGGGACCTCGTCGAGCGGGCGATCGAGTCGATCGAGCGCGCGCCGTTGGAGGCCGAGGCGGCGGCCGCGCTCGCGGAGCTCGCGGCGCTCCTGCGGCTCCCCGACCGCCCCGCGCAACGAGGGCGGTCCTGATGCAGGTTCGCGACGTCGACGCCGCCGCCGCCCGCCGGATGTTCGGCGGGCTGCCGGTGGTTAACGTCGCTACCATCGGCGCCGAAGGTTTCCCGCACGTCGTCCCGCTGTGGTTCGTCTGGCCGGAGGACGCGATCTACGTCTCGACCCGTCGTGAGGGACGCACGTGGGCGAACGCGTCGGCGGATCCCCGCGTGGCGCTGACGATCGATCTCGGCCGGGCGTGGGTGGAGATCGCCGGGATCGAGGTACGCGGCCGAGCCGAGCTGCTCCCGGCGGAGCACGCCGACATGCGACGCTCGATCTCGGCCTGGCACGAGAAGTACCGGCCGCTCCTGGCGGGGGACGGGTTCTCCCGGTTCGCCGAGGAGGTTCGGGGCCTCGGCTTCCTCCGGATCGTCCCCGAGCGGATCGCCGCCTGGGACCACGCCCGCGAGTAGCCGAGCCGCCCGCGGTTGAACGGCCCGAGGCGGGCGGCATAGGGTTTGTGAGGAACTTCACAAGCCGGTTAGCATTGTTTGTGAAAGTCTTCACAAGCGCCGTCGAGGTGGGGGACAGCCGGTGCCGGGTCGCTCGAACGCGCAGATCGAGACCGACGTCCTGATCGTCGGCGCCGGCCCCGGGGGCTCCACGGCCGCTTACCACCTCGCCCGTCACGGCATCGACGTCACGGTCGTCGAGAAGGCGGCCTTCCCCCGCGAGAAGGTCTGCGGGGACGGCCTCACGCCTCGTGCGATCGTCTCGCTCCGCCGGATGGGGATCGACACGGACGACCCCCGCTTCGAACGCCACGAGGGGCTCCGCATCTACTCCCGCAAGACCATGCTCGAGCTGGCCTGGCCGACCCTCGAGGACTTCCCGGGTTACGGGCTGACGATGACGCGGCACGGCTTCGACGAGCTCCTCGCCCGGCGGGCCGAGAAGGCGGGCGCGGGGCTGCGGGAGCGCACGGAGGCGCTCGGCCCCGCCCTTCGCGACGGCTGGGTCACCGGTGCCCGCGTGCGTGACCTCGAGCGTGACGAGGAGCTCGACATCCGGGCCCGATTCGTGATCGCCGCGGACGGCGCCGCGTCCCGGTTCGCCGGGCCGGCGGGCGTTCGGCGGGATCCGTCGAAGCCGCTCGGCATCGCGGCCCGCCGCTACTACCGCATCGACCGGCATCCCGGACCGTGGCTCGAGGTGTGGATGGACCTGTGGGAGGGCGACGCGATCCTGCCGGGGTACGGATGGCTGTTCGCCCTCTCCGACGGCTCCGTCAACCTGGGGGCGGGGCTGCTGAACACGTTCAAGAACTTCAAGGACGTCTCGGCCCAGCGGGTGTTCGAGGCGTTCTGGCGGATGCTCCCGGCCGAGTGGAACGTGAACGAGGACACGGCCGAGGGCCGCGCGCTCTCCGGGCCGCTGCCGATGGGGATGAGTCGCGTGCCGGCGAGCGTTCCCGGGATGCTCGTCGTCGGCGACGCGGCCGGTCTCGTGAACCCCTTCAACGGCGAGGGCATCGCGTACGCGATGGAGTCCGGCGAGCTCGCGGCCGAGCTGATCCACGAGGCGCTTCTCAAGGATCGGCCCGCCCTCGCGCACCTGTATCCGGCGATCCTTCGCGAGCGCTACGGCCGCTATTTCCGGATCGGCACCAACTTCGTGCGCGGCATCGGCCACCCCGCGGTGATGCGGGCGCTGACCGAGTACGGGCTCCCGCGGGCCTGGCTGATGCGGTTCGCGCTGCGCGTGATGGGGAACCTCTCGGACGGTCGCGACGGCGACGCCCAAGACCGGCTGATGTACGGCATCGAGCGACTGGCGCGGGCCTCGTAGGGGATGGGGATGGAGCTCTCCGAGTACCTGCCGATCCTGATCCTGGCGGCGCTCGCGTTCCTGTTCGCCGTCCTGTCGCTCGCGGCCTCGTCGTTGCTCAGGCCCAACAGGCCGACGCCGGCCAAGCTCGCGCCGTACGAGTGCGGGATCGAGCCCGAGCGCCTGCCCAAGGGCGAGCGGTTCAGCGTGAAGTTCTACGTGGTCGCGATGCTGTTCATCATCTTCGACATCGAGACGATCTTCCTGTTCCCGTGGGCGGTCGGGTTCCGTCAGCTGGGGCTGTTCGGCCTGGTCGAGATGGCCGTATTCATCGCGCTCGTCTTCGTCGCCTACGTCTACGTGTGGCAGAAGGGCGGCCTGGACTGGGGCCGGGAGGAACGTCGGCCGGCCGAGGAGGTCCCCGCCGTGCAGGACGAGGAGCGGGAGCTCGTCCGTGCCGGTTGAGCGGCTCGAGGGCTTCCAGACCGGGCGCGGCGACGCCGGCGACGAGGAAGAGCTCGAGCGCGGGCTCCTGCTGACCTCGATCGACAAGGCGGTGTCGTGGGCCCGCAAGCAGTCGATGTGGCCGCTGAGCTTCGGCCTGGCGTGCTGCGCGATCGAGATGATGTCCACCGGCGCGGGCGACTACGACCTCGCGCGGTGGGGGATGGAGCTGTTCCGCGCGTCTCCCCGACAGGCCGACCTCATGATCGTCGCCGGCCGGGTGAGCCAGAAGATGGCGCCGGTGCTCCGGACGGTCTACGACCAGATGCCCGAGCCGAAATGGGTGATCTCGATGGGGGTCTGCGCGTCGGCCGGCGGGATGTTCACCAACTACGCGATCGTGCAGGGCGTCGACACGATCGTGCCGGTCGACATCTACGTGCCCGGATGCCCGCCCAAGCCCGAGATGCTGATGTACGGGATTCTCCGGCTGCAGGAGAAGGTGCGCTCGGAGGGCCGGTTCAAGTGAGGGCCGCCGAGTTGGCGGAGCGCGTGCGGCCGCACCACTCGGACGTGGTCGTCGCGCGCGACGAGATCACCGTCTTCGTGGGCCGGGAGGAGCTGGTCCCGGCGCTCGCGCACCTGCGCGAGGACGCCGCCCTGTCGTTCGACTTCCTCTCGAGCGTGACGGCCACCGACCGGCCCGGGCGCGAGCCGCGCTTTTGGGTCGTCTACGAGCTCTACTCGCTCGCCCAACGGCATCGGCTCCGTGTGAAGGTCGGCCTGGCCGAGGGCGACGAGCGCGTGCCGTCGGTCACGCCGCTGTTCCCCACGGCCGACTGGCACGAGCGCGAGGTCTACGACTTCTACGGGATCGACTTCGAGGGGCATCCCGACCTGCGGCGGATCCTGATGCCGGAGGGCTGGGAGGGGTGGCCCCTCCGCAAGGACGAGGAGCTCGGAGGCGTCAACACCGCCTACAAGGGGGCGTTCATCCCGCCGGTCGACCGGAGGACCACGTGAACGACCCGCTCTCCACCGGCGAACTCCGGCAGGAGACGATGGTCATCAACATGGGGCCCCAACACCCCTCGACCCACGGGGTGCTCCGGCTCCTGCTCGAGCTGGACGGCGAGACGATCGTCTCCTGCGCGCCGATCGTCGGGTACCTGCACACCGGGATCGAGAAGAACACCGAGTACCGGACCTGGCAGCAAGGGGTCACCTACGTGACCCGCGCCGACTACCTCTCGCCGTTCTTCAACGAGACGGCGTACTGCCTCGCGGCCGAGCGGCTGCTGGGCATCGAGGCACCGCCGCGATCGCAGGTGCTCCGGGTCCTGTTCATGGAGATGAACCGCATCACCTCGCACCTCGTCTGGCTCGCGACGTCCGGGTTGGAGCTGGGGGCCGTCAGCATGATGCTCTACGGCTTCCGCGAGCGCGAGATGATCCTCGACATCTTCGAGGCCGCCACGGGTCTGCGGATGAACCACTCGTACGTGCGGATCGGTGGGGTCGTGATGGACCTGCCGCCCGACGGCACCGACCAGATCCTCACCTGGCTGGACGTGATGCCCGGCCGCATCCGCGAGTACGAGACCCTGCTGTC
>JBOGVL010000286.1:0-3966 GCA_050692535.1 Actinomycetota bacterium
CTCCGGACCGACGCTCAAGCTGCACCAGTGCGGGCTGCCCAAGCTGATGGCGCTCGAGCTCTTCAAGCCGTTCATCATGAGCCGGCTCGTCGAGCGGAAGTCCGTCCAGAACATCAAGGCTGCCAAGAAGTACGTCGAGTCGATGGTCCCCGAGGTGTGGGACGTGCTCGAGGAGGTCATCGCGGAGCACCCGGTGCTCCTGAACCGGGCGCCGACGCTCCACCGCCTCGGCATCCAGGCCTTCGAGCCCGTGCTCGTCGAGGGCAAGGCGATCCAGATCCACCCGCTCGTCTGCCACGCGTTCAACGCGGACTTCGACGGCGACCAGATGGCCGTCCACCTGCCGCTCTCCGCGGAGGCGCAGGCGGAGGCGCGCATCCTCATGCTCTCGTCGAACAACATCCTCTCGCCGGCGCACGGGAAGCCGCTTTCGACGCCCTCGCAGGACATGGTCCTCGGCGGCTACTACCTGACGTACTGCCGCCACGACCTCCCCGCGATGACGGCGGAGGACTTCGACGAGCACCCGCCGCGCTTCGGCTCGGAGGACGAGGTCATCCTCGCCCTCGACGCCGGCCAGGTGGGCCTCCAGGATCCGATCGAATACCGCCGCGGCGGCGAGCGGCTGCTGACGACGCCGGGCCGGGTCGTGTTCAACGAGGAGGTCGCCCGCTCGATCGTCCGGGCGCTCGGCGACGGCCTCGACCCGACCTCGGTCGAGTTCATCAACCGCACGCTCGGCAAGAAGGAGACGAACGACTTCGTCACCAGTCTCGTCGACGTCTACGGGGCCGCCGCCATCTCCCAGCTCCTCGACACGATCAAGGACCTCGGATTCCACTACGCCACCCAGGCCGGGGTCACGATCTCGAAGAACGACATCGTCGTCCCCGAGGAGAAGGAGAAGATCCTCGACGAGTACGAAGGCCGGGTCGCGAAGATCGAGCAGCAGTTCGAGCGCGGTCTCATCACCGAGGACGAGCGCCACGACGCGATCGTCGGCATCTGGACGGAGGCGACCGACACCGTCGCCGACGCGATGGAGAAGACGCTCTACGAGCTGAACCCGATCTTCATGATGGCCAACTCGGGAGCTCGCGGTTCCTTCAAGCAGATCCGGCAGCTCGCCGGCATGCGCGGCCTGATGGCCAACCCGAAGGGCGAGATCATGGAGCTGCCGATCAAGGCCAACTTCATGGAGGGCCTCACCGTCCTCGAGTACTTCATCTCCACGCACGGCGCCCGCAAGGGCCTCGCCGACACGGCGCTCCGCACTGCCGACTCGGGGTACCTCACCCGGCGGCTCGTCGACGTCTCGCAGGACGTCATCGTCCGCGACGAGGACTGCGGCACCGCCGAGTCCATCGAGATGCCCGTGCTCGTGCCCGAGGGGCTGAACCGCTCCCTCGCGGGCCGCGTGGCGGCCGTCGAGGTGCGCAAGCCGCTCAAGGACGGCAAGCCGGGGAAGACCGTCCTCGTCGCGAAGAACGAGGAGATCACGTACCCGAAGCTGCGCGAGCTGGCGGCCGAGCTCGACGAGCACGCCGAGGGCTTCCGTGTCCCGGTCCGCAGCGTGCTCAAGTGTCGCAGCGACTACGGCGTGTGCCGCGCGTGCTACGGCACCTTCCTCGCCACGGGCCACATGTGCGAGATCGGCGACGCGGTCGGCATCATCGCCGCGCAGTCGATCGGGGAGCCGGGCACGCAGCTGACGATGCGGACGTTCCACACCGGCGGCGTCGCGGGCGCCGACATCACGCACGGCCTCCCGCGCGTCGTCGAGATCTTCGAGGCGCGGAACCCCAAGGGCGCGGCGACGCTCGCCCAGACGGCCGGCCGCGTGGAGATCGAGGACACGGACCGCGGCCCGCGTGTCACCGTCCACCCGGACGGCCTCGACGAGAGCGGCGAGCCGCTTCAGCCGAAGGACTACCAGCTTCCGCGGCGCACGCGGCTGCTGGTGGCCGACGGCGAGGTCGTCGAGGCGGGCGACCCGCTCGACGAGGGCTCGCTCGCGCCGGCCGAGATCCTCGCCCTGCACTTCAAGGCAGGCAAGGGCTCAACGCCGACCGAGGTCTACCTCATCGGCGAGGTGCAGAACGTCTACAAGTCGCAGGGCGTCGACATCCACGACAAGCACATCGAGCTGATCGTCCGGCAGATGCTGAAGAAGGTGCGCGTCGAGAACGCCGGCGACACCGACCTGCTCCCCGGCCAGCTCGTCGACCGGACCGTGCTCGAGCGCGAGAACGTTCGCGTGAAGAAGGAGAAGAAGGAGCAGGCGACCTTCGAGCCGCTCATCCTCGGCATCACGAAGGCCTCGCTGGCGACGGAGTCGTTCCTCTCGGCGGCCTCCTTCCAGGAGACGACGAAGGTCCTCACCGACGCCTCCATCGAGGGCAAGGTCGACCGGCTTCTGGGCCTGAAGGAGAACGTCATCATCGGGAAGCTCATCCCGGCGGCGACGGGGCTCAAGCGCTACCGCAACGTCGACATCAGCCCGAGCGAGAAGGTTCCGGCCGCCGCGTACGCCCGGCCCGACACCGAGGAGCAGCTGCTCGCTGCGCTCGAGGAGATCGGGTCGGACGGCGAGGCGCTGGGTTTGGACATGTCCTTCGAGGCCGACGGGGAGTCCGGCGAGGGGCGCTCGACGCTCGAGGCCGACGACGTCCCCGAGGTCGACTCGCCGCTCGACGAGGAGAGCTAGACACAACGTTCGAGAGCAGTGGCTCCGAGGGCGCCGAAAGGCGCCCTCGGCGTAGAGCTCGGTTCAGGATGACGCCTCGCCGCCGGGATGTGCTGGGCGCGTGCGAGGCAAGGACGCAGGGAGCGCCCGTATTCGTGAATACGGGCGCGACTGAGGACGCGGCCTCGTGCCGTTCCAGCACGGCCCGGCGGCCAGGTCTTCATTCTGGATCGAGTTCTTACTCGGAGGGGGCCTATCCTGCTCTCCGTGACCGCGGTGCTCTGGCAGGCCGTCGACGGCGGCAGCGAGGTGTGCGTCCTCGAGCGCGCCGGCCGGGGGTGGCGCCTGCGTGGGACCGTGCTGACGCACGATGCGAACGAGCCGGTCGAGCTCCGCTACGCCGTGACCGTGGACTCCGCCTGGGCGACCACCGACGTCGAGCTGCTGGTCGCCTTCGGCGGCGGCGACCTGCGCGAGCAGGTCGAGCTCGGTGCGTTGTGGTCGGGAAAGGAGCGCCCGCCCGAATACAGGGACTGCGTCGACGTCGATCTCAGCTTCACGCCGGCCACGAACACGCTCCCGATCCGCAGGCTCGGGCTCGAGGTCGGCGAGGAGGCCGACATCGCGGTCGCCTGGCTGGTCTGGCCCGAGCTGCGGGTCGAGCGGGCCGCCCAGCGCTACACGCGGCTGGAGAAGGATCGCTACCGCTATGCGCAGGACGACTTCGAGGCCGAGCTGACCGTCGACGAGCGCGGGCTCGTGCTCGTGTACGAGGGTCTCTGGCGCGCGGTCGCGCACGCCTGAGCGAGTCGGGGAGCCGGGCCGACGCGGCGCCCTTCGTTTTTCCCGCTCTTTGCGACGACTTCCCCGAGCATCCCCCAAACGGGGTATCAACCCGCGGTCGGAGAGGCGTAGACTGCCCCTCGTCGCGGAGGCCCCGGTGGGCAGCGGCCCTATCACCCGGCGGCACGGCGTACCCGCGACAGGGTTATCCACAGGATCCACAGGAAGGTGGGGAGGAACGTGTCTGGACCGCACGAGCTCGAGCCTCAGCAGGCTGCCGACCAGGCCCAGAGCGCGCCTCCGGGCCACTTCCTCTCGGTGGAGCTCGAGTCCGACTGCGCCCGCTTCCTCGAGGACGTGCGGAACCTCGTCCGCCGCCGCGAGCAGGAGGCGATCCGCGTCAGCCCGCGCCTGTAGGGGCCAGGAGGGCTTGGCGAAACAGGCGTTGTGCCGCAGGGCCGCGCTGCTCGCCCCGATGCTGCGTCCTCAGTCGCACC
>JBOGVL010000287.1:0-3958 GCA_050692535.1 Actinomycetota bacterium
GATCAGCTCCAGGCCGAGCCCGCGACAGAGCTCGGCGGCCCACGGCTTTCGCGCCACGAACGAGTCGGGCCCGGCGTCGAGCTCGAGGTCGCCGACGCGAACCGAGCGAAGTCGGCCCCCGGGTCGTTCGTCCGCCTCCAGCACCGTGAGGTCCAGGGACGGGTCCTCGCGCAGCAGGCGGTCGGCGGCGGTGAGCCCGGCCACGCCGCCGCCCACAACGACGACACGATCGGTCATGCCCGTGCGGCGGCGAGGTGCTCGCGGACGACCGCCGCGAGGGCGTCGACGAACGCGGGATCGGCGTTCGGCATCTCGGTCCGGACGAGCCGGATCCCCGCCTCGTCCGCGACCCGATTCGCCTCGATGTCGAGGTCATACAGGATCTCGAGGTGGTCGGCGACGAAGCCGGCCGAGCACACGACGACCGCCGGATACGCCTTGGCCGCGAGTCCCACGATCACGTCCTCGATCGGCGGTCCCCACCACGGGTCGGCCGTGCGTCCGGCGCTCTGCCACGCGATCGCCACGCGCGGGAGCCCGAGCTCCCCGGCGACGAGGTCGGCGGTCTTCTGCAGGCCGTCGCGGTACCGGCACGAGCCTTCGCACGCCGCGCAGTGCTTGCAGAACCGCGCGCCGTCGGCCCCGGTCCGCACGGGCAGGCTGTGGGCCGAGAAGATGACCGCGGCGCGCGCTCGCTCCGCCGGGCCGAGGAGCGCGAGCGCATGGCCGACGCGGCCGCAGAGCAGGTCGACGAACGCCGGATGATCGTGGTAGCTCCGGACGAACGTGAACTCGGGCGGGCCGGCGCCGGCGGCCTCCCGAACCCGGTCGACGTAGGTCTCGACGGACATGCCCGACCAGTGCGGCGCCATGACGATGCCGATCGCGCGCTCGATCCCCTCCGAACGCATCGTCTCGACGGCGTCGGCGATGAACGGAGGCGAGTGCTTCATCCCGAGGTAGGTCCGGAACGATCCGCCGGCGGACATGTTCAGCGTTCGCTCGAGGCCGGCGGCCTGCTCGCGTGTGATGTCGAGGAGCGGAAACCGGTCGTCGATCGCCGCGTATCGAGCCCTCAGCTCGTCGAGATGCTCGCGCGACGGCGCTCGGCCTCCGCGGATGTCGGTGTAGTAGCGCTCGATGTCGTCGGGTCCGTTCGCCGTTCCGTAGGCCATGACGAGGACTCCGATCGGCCCGGTCACGCGGCCCTCCGTTCGGTTCGCTCGTGTACGAGGTCGACGAGCCGCTGGAGGTGCTCGACGGGCGTATCGGGCAGCACCCCGTGACCGAGGTTGAACACGTGCCCGTCGCGCTGCGCCGCGGCCCGGAGCACGTCGAGCGCCTTCCGCTCGGCCGTCTCCCACGACGCGACGCACGCGGCCGGGTCGAGGTTGCCCTGGATCGCACGCTCCGCTCCGACCCGCTCCCAGGCCGCGTCCAGCGGGATCCGCCAGTCGACGCCGATCGCGTCTCCGCCCGCCTCGGCCATCCGCGAGAGCAGGTGCCCCGTCCCGACGCCGAAGTGGATCGACGGAGCGCCGAGGTCCTCGAAGATCGGCCGCACGAACGGCATCACCGAGCGTTCGTAGTCGTCGGCGTCGAGGGTCCCGACCCAGGAATCGAAGACCTGGACGGCCTGCGCGCCCGCTTCGACCTGCGCCCGCAGGTGCCGGTGGACGATCTCCGCGAGCCGCTCCATCAGGGCCGCCCACGTGGTGTGGTCGCCGTGCATCAGCGCCTTCGTCCGGACGTGGTCCCGGGAGGGGCCGCCCTCGACGAGGTAGCTCGCGAGCGTGAACGGGGCGCCCGCGAATCCGATCAGCGGGACGTCGACCTCCTTGCGGAGCAGCCGGATCGTCTCGAGGAGGTAGGGCTCGTCGCTCTCGGGCTGGAGGGGGCGCAGCCGTGCGACGTGGGCCGCCGATCGGATCGGCTCGTCGACGATGGGGCCGGTCCCCGGCTCGATCGTCACGCCGACGCCGACCGCGGCGAGCGGCACCATGATGTCGCTGAAGACGATGGCGGCGTCCAGCGGCATCCGGCGGAGCGGCTGGAGCGTGATCTCGACCGCGAGCTCGGGCTCGCGAACGGCGGACAGGACGTCGCGCTCGCCTCGGAGCGCTCGGTACTCCGGGAGGTAGCGGCCCGCCTGGCGCATGAACCAGATCGGAGTCCGATCGACGGGCTCTCGCCGGAGCGCGCCCAGGAAACGGTCGTTCACGCCTTCAGGATACGGGGGGCGCTGAAGGTGGCGGGGCGGGCTGGGCGGAGCGCGCGAGATGCTCGCCATCCACCGCCTGGGGGTTCGGTGATGTTCATCACACCTACGCGGGGAAGCGGGGCCAGGTCCCTCTCGGTTGACCTCTGATGACACGTCGCGAACACGGACGAGATGCGCGACGGCAGGAGGCGCGAGATGAACGAGCCAAAGGTGTCGAGGCAGGACTCCGGTCGGAACCGGAAGCGGTGGCTCTGGGTTTCCGTAGCCGTAGCCGCAGTGATCGCGTCCTGATCGCGGCATCAAGCAGCGGATCGGGCGGTCTCTACTGATACCGAGTCGCCGGCCATAGGTTCGATCGAGCGCTCGGGGCATGGACTGCCGGCGAACCCTGTCCGACCGGGTCGGCGATCGCACCGATCCTCGAGGAGCACCTCGACGAGAGCCGCGAGCGACCCAACACCGGGCTAGGGTGTCGCACGATGCCGCTGCAGAATCGGGTCACACCGCTCGGCGAGCTGGTCGCGACCTCCGCGCGCGGCCTGGTCTACGGAAACCGAGGCTGCCTCCACGACGAGACGGGTCGCATCCGGCGGCGCTTCAACGGCAAGCGGTGGATCGCCTGCCGGCTCGAGTTCCGTGGCTGGCTGCGCCGACCGCTGATGCAGCGGGGCCGCTTCACCGAGCTGTTCTTTCTCGATGAGGCGACGGCGCTCGCTGCCGGGTATCGCCCCTGCGCGCTCTGCCGCCGGGAGGACTACGTCCGCTTCGTTGAGATGTGGCGCGAGCTCCACCCGGGCGAGGTCGGCGCCGACGCGATCGACGCTCGTCTCCACGCCGAGCGCGTCACCCCCGGAACCGGGGCGAAGCTCCACCACGAGGCACCGCTCGACGAGCTTCCCGATGGTGCGTTCGTCCTGGAGGAGGATGGACCGTGCCTGGTGCTCGGCGCGAGCCTGCTGAGGTGGTCGGCCGCGGGCTACGTCGCATCGAGGCCGCGACCGGCGGGTCGGCGGGCGGTGCAGATCACGCCTCCCTCCCTGGTCGCGGTGCTCCGCGCCGGGTGGCAGCCGCTCGTTCCCCTGCTGCACCCGTCGACCGACCCGGCCAGCTCCGTGCTCGACCCCTCCTGATCGGCGTTCACGCCGTGGCGGTGTCGATCACGCAGAAGAGATTGCCCTCGGGGTCCGCCAGTGTGATGAAGTCCTCGCCCGGCTCTGGGGTCCGCGGGTGGCGCGTCGCCCCGATCCCGAGCAACCGCTCCACCTCACCCTCCTGATCGTCGGTGTACAGATCGACGTGCCACCGGTTCTTGCCCGACCGCCTCTCCGGGACCTTCTGAAGGGACACGTTGACGTTGGTCCCCTCGGGGTCGCGGAGGACCGCCCAGTCCTCCTCCGGAGCCTCCCGTGGGACATAGCGGAGCGCCTCCTGCCAGAACGCCAGCATCCGGTCGAAGTCGTTGCAGTCGATGACGACGGAACCGATCTTCACGCCACACCCCCCGCGCGGTCGTCCTCACGGTTGCAGCACGCGTCCCGATTTTCTCAGCAGTCCACGGGGACCGCTTCCGCGCTCACGTCGACGACGGCGGTGCCCTGAGCCGCTCGACCGGGATCGGCGTCCACCGCCGCTTCGCGATCGGACCCCGACCCCACGTGCCGCAGCGTGATCACGGCGAAGACGGCGACCGCGGTCGCCACGACGGCCGCGATGGCGGAGGTGAGCCGCATCCCCTGG
>JBOGVL010000288.1:0-3944 GCA_050692535.1 Actinomycetota bacterium
CCGGGCGCGGACCGCCGACCTCGGGGGAACCTCCACCACGGAGGAGGTCGCCGCCGCCGTGGAGGCGGCGCTCGAACGCTAGGGCCGGGGCTCCCGGCGGGACGCGAGCAGCGCGCCGGCGATCACCAGCACCACGCCCACCACCGCGACCGCCGCCACCTCCTCGCCCCGCACCGTGATCCCCAGGATCGTCGCGACCACCGGGATGAGGTAGGTGGCGAACGACCCGCGGGTGGAGCCGACGTGGCCGACGAGACCCCCCATCAGGACGAACGCGACGCCCGTCCCGAGCATCCCGAGCACCAGCGTCGAGCCGAGCGCCTCGGCCGTGAAGGTCGACCCCGCCACGGAGGTCAGGCCGAAGGGCGCCGTCCAGATCGTCGCGAGCGCGAGCATCCGGGCCATGACCGGCAGGGGGCCGTAGCGCTGTTGGAGCGGGATCGCGATCACGATCGACAGCCCGTAGCACAGGTCCGCGAGCACGATCATCGCGACGCCGAGGGCTCCGCTCGAGTCGTGGCCGAGCTCCGGCAACGAGATCAGCACGATCCCCGTCAGCCCGAGCGCGAGCCCGCCGAGCTGCATGCGTCCGGGCAGCGCCCGGAGCATGACGGCCCCGATGGCGGCAGCGACCAAGGGCACACCCCCGTTGAGCATCCCGGCGATGGCGGAGGAGACGTGTTGCTGCGCGAGGGGGAAGAGGGTGAAGGGGACGGCGACCCACAGGAACGAAAGTGCCACCACCCTCGGCAGGTCCTCGCGCGCGATCCGGCGCCGCGCGGCCGGCACGAGCCAGAGTGTGCCGGCGCCGAACAGGATCCGCAGCCACGTGATCAGGCCCGGCTCGAACGAGTCCAGCGCCTCGGCGATGAACAAGAACGATGAGCCCCAGATCAAGCCGATCGAGACGAACCGCGCCCAGTCGGCCGCGCCGAACGCGTGCGCGCTCTCGCCGCGCGTGGTCGAGAGGATCCGGCCCCGCTTCGACGGCGCGTCCGGGTCCCGCATGGCGGACAGCGTACGGGCGATTCCTCAGTGGGGGTGCCGGTGCTCCTCGGAGCCCGGACCGGGCTCCCGCGGGGGGACCTGTCAGCAACCGGGCTGGCCGAGGTTCCCGCAGCACTGCCGTCGGGAGAACGTGGCCTTCAGCCGGTTGCGGACGCCGAGCGCAAGCTTCGTGGCGAAGGGCGCGTCGTACTCGCGCCAGTTCGTGAAGAGCTGCCGTCCGTGGCGGCCGAGCTCGTGGAGGAACCCCCGGACGCCGCCCATGTCCGACCATGGTATCCCGCGGTGTTTCCGGGCGTGCGTCGACGATGAGAGGATGCGCCGATGACGCGGGACATCCTCTCGACCGCGCGGCCGACGAGACTCCGGCTCGCCGGGTTCCTCTGCACCGCGGCCGGGGCCGTCCTCGCCGGCATCGGGGCGACCCGGGAGTGGGCCGCGATCGGCTTCCCCGACGACCTCGAGCACGCGGTCGACGTCTCGGTTCGCGGCACCGACGTCTGGGAGGGGAAGGTGGTCCTCCTGGGCGCGGCCGCGGCCCTCGCCCTCCTCCTGGCGATGCGGTTGTCGCGCTCGGACCGGTCGCGCCGAACGCTCGCGGCGTCCCTGATCGTCGTCGGAACGGTGTGCGCGATCCTTCCCGTGCTGGATGCGGCGCGCGCGGCGGATCGGTTCGGCGGGACGGCCGGCGCCGACCGGATGGTCGAGGTGCTCGCCGCCGAGCTCGAGCTTCCCGAGGACGTGGTTCGCGAGCAGCTCGCCGAGCAGTTCGATCGCGCTCTCCGGGTTGAGGTCGGGCCCGGCGTCTGGCTCTGCCTGGCCGGCGGCCTCCTGCTCGTGGCCGGCGGCGCCCTCGGCCTCGCCTGGGCAAATCGGCACCGGGCCGCATCGGGCGCCGGGCCGGAGGAACCGGACTAGAGCTTCGCCAGGTCCGCGCACTTCGCGCGGATCCCGTCGGCCGCCGCCCGCAGCGACCGCAGCTCGTCCTCGTTCAGATCCAGCTCCACGATCTCCTCGACGCCGCCCGGACCGAGCCGCGCGGGGACCCCGACGTACACGCCGTCGATGCCGTACTCCCCCGCGCACCACGCGCAGACCGGGAGCGGCTCGCCGTTCCGCCCGGCGATCGACTCGATCATCCGGGTGACGGAGGCCGAGGGCGCGTAGAAGGCGCTCCCCTTCTTGAGCAGCGCGACGATCTCGGCGCCGCCGTCGCGGGTTCGTGCGAACAGGCGCTCGAGGGCCTGGTCGTCGACGAGCTCGTCGAGCGGCTTCCCGTCGACGGTCGCGTGGCGCGGCAGCGGCACCATCGACTCGCCGTGAGATCCGAGCGTCATGGCCTGCACCACCGACGGCGACGCGCCGAGCTCCTCGGCGATGAAGTACCGGAGCCGGGCGGAGTCGAGGACACCGGCCATCCCGATCACGCGTTCCTTCGGGAACCCCGAGACCTCGGCGGCGAGATGGGTCATCTCGTCGAGCGGGTTGGTGACCACGATCACGATCGCGCCGGGCGAGCCGGGCGCGATCCGCTCGACGACGTCCCGGACGATGCCCGCGTTCCTGCCGAGCAGATCCATCCGGCTCATCCCCGGTTGCCGCGGGAACCCGGCCGTGACCACCACGACGTCGGAACCCGCCGTGTCCGCGTAGTCGTTGGTCCCCGTGATCGCCGGCTCGAACCCCACGACCGGGGCGGCCTCCTTCAGGTCGAGCGCGAGGCCCTGCGGGAGCCCCTCGACGATGTCGATGAGGACGACCTCGGCCAGCCCCCGCTCGACGAGTCGCATGGCGGTGGTCTGTCCGACGAACCCGCTGCCGACGACGGTCACCCGCATCTACTCACGCTCCCGCTCGATCCGCGGCCCATCCTACCGACGGTGACGGGCCGCCCCATGGGGTTCGATCAGGCCACGAGTCGCGCGATCACGGCGTCGGCGACCTCGGCGGTTCCCGCCGCCGTCGGATCGTCCCGGGTGGGCTTGAGATCGAACGTGACGGCACGCCCCTCCTCGATGACGCCGGCGACCGCGGACTCCAGACGGTCGCCGGCCTCGGACTCGCCGAGATGCCGCAGGAGCATCGCGCCCGAGAGCATCAGGCCCATGGGATTCGCGCGGCCGGTCCCCCGGTACTTGGGTGCGCTGCCGTGGGTCGCCTCGAACACCGCGTAGCGGTCGCCGAGGTTCGCGCCGGGCGCGAGCCCGAGCCCCCCGACCAGGCCGGCGCACAGGTCGGACAGGATGTCCCCGTAGAGGTTGGGAAGGACGATCACGTCGTAGTCCTCCGGCCGCTGCACGAGCTGCATCGTGAGGTTGTCGATGATCCGGTCCGCGAACGGGACGCCGGGATGCTCGGCCGCCACCCGTCGGGCCGTCTCCAGGAACAGGCCGTCGGAGAACTTCATGATGTTCGCCTTGTGGCCCGCGGTCACCGTCCGTCGACCGTGATCGCGGACGTAGTCGAACGCGAACCGCACGATGCGCTCGCTGGCGCCCTCGCTGATCGCCTTGATGCTGAGGCCGGAGTCCTCGCGGACGCGCTTGCGAGTGGTCCGTTCGATGAACCGGATGAGCTCCGCGGTCGCGGGCGCGTCGTGCTCGAACTCGATCCCCGTATACGAGCCCTCGGTGTTCTCCCGCACGATCACGACGTCGACCCCGCGGTATCGGGAACGCACACCCGGGTACCACCGGCAGGGGCGGAGGCAGGCGTAGAGGTCGAGCTCGACGCGCAGCGCGACGTTCGCGCTCCGGTAGCCGCCCCCGACCGGGGTGGAGAGGGGCCCCTTCAACGCGACGCCCGTCCGCCGGATCGAATCGAGGACGTCGGGGGGCAGCGGCGTGCCCTCCCGCTCGGCGACCTCGGCCCCGGCGTTCCGGACCTCCCAGTCGATCGAGACGCCGGTCGCCTCGATCGACCGCCGGGCCGCCTCGATC
>JBOGVL010000289.1:0-3925 GCA_050692535.1 Actinomycetota bacterium
CAACCCGAGCAGCGCCATCACCCCCACCAGGGCGACGGATACCGCGATCTTCCGCACGACTTCCCCCTCTCCCCGGGCCCCTCCTGAGGGCCCGAACCAGAGCCATCCCGGCCGGGTCTCGGCCGCGCCTCGACCCTATCCAAGGTCGTGGCGCTCGCGCCACCCGGTCCGGAGGGGGCCGGCGCCGGATCCCGCTCCGAGGGCCTCGCGAGGCGGCGATCCGCGGCGGGCTTCCGCCGGATCGCTAGGAGGCCGGAAGCCAGAACTCGACCGTGGTGCCCTGCCCGGGCGCGCTCCGGACGTCGAGGCGACCACCGGCGAGCTCGACGCGTTCGCGCATCGCGGGAAGCCCCAGGTGGCCCGGCCGGTGGCTGTCGAGGTGATCTTCGAGGAGGAAGCCGCGGCCGTCGTCGACGACGGCGCACCTGACCCCCTCGCCGTGGTCGGCGATCGCGATCGTCGCGTGCCGGGCATCGGCGTGCTTGCGGACGTTCGAGACGGCCTCGAGCACCATCCGGTAGGCCACGGCACGCATCTCCGGGGACAGCGGCTTCGAGAGCCGATCCTCGAGCACGTAGGCGGTCTCGCTCTCCTGGTTGGCGTAGTCGACGTACTCGTCGAGCGCCCGGCCGAGCCCCTCGGTCTCGAGCGAGCGCGGCTGGAGCTCGAACAGCATGTGGCGCAGACGGGAGATCGTTCCGTTCAGCACGGTCCGGAGGGCCTCGATCGACTCGAGCTGCCCAGGATCGGTCGTGCGTTCCTGCAGCATCGCCAGCCGCAGGCCGGCCGCGTAGAGCTGCTGAACCGGGTCGTCGTGGATCTCGGCCGCGATGCGCTGCCGCTCCTCCTCCTGGGCGGCGACGAGGCGCGACAGCAGCCGGCGGCGGTCGCGGTCGATCCGGCGGAGCTCCCCGACCGTCCCCCGGAGCCGTTCCTCCGCCTGCTTGCGTTCGGTGATGTCCGAGAGGATGCCCTGCGAGTAGCGGCGGCCGCCCTCGTCGACGATGGTGCCCTCGTCGAGCAACCAGACGACGCGGCCGTCGCGGGCGATCACGCGGTACTCCTGGTTGAGGGGCTCGCCCGTCGCGAAGTGGTGGGCATCGGCCTCGAGCGTTCGCTCGCGGTCGTCGGGATGCAGGATCGACGGCCACAGCTCCGGGTCGGCGACGAACTCCTGCGGGGCGTAGCCGGTGATCCGCTCCATCTGCGGCCCGACGAAGACCGTTCCGTACCCCGAGGAGACGTCCTCGGCCCCGACGTCGATATACGTCGCGCCGGGGATCGTCTCCACCAGATGGCGATGCCGCGCCTCGCTGCCGGCGAGCGCTCGAAGGGCCCGGCGCACCGAGATCTCGGGCAGCTCCCGCCGGATCGTGGGAAGGAGGCGATCCAGGTGACCCCGGGCCACGAAGTCGTGCGCCCCGGCGCGCATCGCCTCGACGACGCGCTCCTCGTCGGCGGAGTCCGAGACGACGACGATCGCCCCTTCGAACCCCTCTTCCTCGAGGATCGCGATCGCATCCGGAGCCGGGATTCCCGGCGGGGTCCAGTCGCAGATCGCGACGTCCCATGCCTCCTCGCGGACCGCGGCCCGGAGGCGCTCACCCGTGTCGACCCGGCGATGCTCCGTCCGGAACCCCGCGTGTCGCAACTCGCGCACCATGGGCTCGACGGCCTCCTCGCGCTCCTCGACGAACAGGACGCGGACCCTGGCCCCCGGCACGGCCCCAGTATCCCACCCGATGTGTACCGGAGAAACGCCGGAGGCGGTTCGGTACCTCGGCGTCCGCTCGCGGGCGGGGAGTAGGGTTCGGCGATGCGCATCCTCGTGCTGGGTGGCACCCGGTTCGTCGGCCGCGCGTTCGTCGAGGAGGCGCTCGCCGGCGGGCACGAGGTCACGACCTTCAACCGAGGAACGTCGGCCCCGAAGCTGTTCCCCGAGGTCGAGCGGATCCGCGGCGATCGGGACGGCGGGCTCTCGGCGCTCGCCGGCCGAAGGTGGGATGCCGTCTACGACCCCTCGTGCTACGTGCCGCGGCTCGCGCGCGCCTCGGCGGAGGTCCTGCGGGACGACGTACCGCACTACACGTTCATCTCGAGTCTCTCGGTGTACTCGGACGCCACCACCACGGGACAGGACGAGGGCGGCGCGCTCGCGCGCATCGACGATCCCACGATCGAGGACGTCACCGACCAGACCTACGGCGCGCTGAAGGTCCTGGCCGAGCGTGCCGTGCAGGACGGGTTCGGCGAGCGTGCGCTGATCCTGCGTCCGGGGTTCATCTGCGGTCCCTACGACGCCCTCGATCGCATGCCGTACTGGCTCCGCCGGGTCGCCCGCGGCGGCGAGGTGCTGGCGCCCGAGCGGCCGGACTTCCCCGTGCAGCTGATCGACGCGCGCGACATCGCGCGGTTCGCGCTCGCGATGGCCGAGCGCGGTCGCGGCGGCGTCTTCAACCTCTGCGCACCGCAGGAGCCCTATCGGTTCGGCGACCTGCTCGAGGTCGCGGCGCGCGTCGTCGGGCAGCGGGACGTCCGCTTCGCGTGGGCGGCGCTCGAGTTCATGCTCGAGCAGGGCCTGGCGGCGTGGGAGGCCCTCCCCTGGTGGGCGCCGCCGGAGGAGATCGCGTTCTCGCGCTTCGACGCGTCGAGGGCCCTCGCCGCCGGTCTCGAGATCCGGCCGATCGAGGAGAGCTTCCGCGACTGCTGGGCGTGGGATCGAACGCGTGCGGAAGCGCCGCTCCGGAATGATCGCGGCGTGACGCCCGACCGCGAGGCGGAGCTCCTCGAGGCCTGGCGCGCTCGGGTGGGGTGATGACGCTCCCCGAGCTCCGTATCGAGCTGGCGCCGGCGGCCGAGTCGCTGGGGGTGGCGGGGCGCCGGCTGGTGGAGCTGCTTCGAACCGTCCCCGACCCGTCGAGACCGATCCGAGGCCTGACCTGGACGCTCGGTGAGCTCACGGCGCACCTGGCCGAGCGCTCCGAGCTGTTCGCCGGCTACCTGGCCGGCACGGCAAAGCCCGAGGGCGAGACGGCGGACATCGCGGCCAACAACGACCGGCAGATCCGCGAGCGTCGCGACGTCCCGTTCGACACGAACGTCGAGCTGATCGCCGCGAGCCTGAGCACCTTCGTCGAGACGACGAGGGGCCGCCTTGCCTCAGACCCGTACCCCTGGTACTCGGGTGTCACGCTCGACGTCGCCACGGGAACCGCGATCGCGCTCGCGGAGGTGCTGGTCCACGGCTACGACGTCGCCCGGTCGATCGGGAAGCCGTGGCCGATCCGGGCGGAGGACGCGCGGACGATCCTGCGCGGCTCGTTCGTCCTGGCGCCCCAGTACGTCGACCCCTCGGCCACGGCCGGCGCGCACGCGACGTACCGCGTCCTGGTCCGCGGCGGGCCGAGGCTCCGGTTCCGGATCGACGACGGGGTCGGGACGGTCGAGGGGCCCGACGGTCCCGCCGACTGCACGATCCGCGCCGAGCCGGTCGCGTTCACGTTGGTGTCCTACGGGCGGATGAGCAAGTGGCGGGCGGCGGCGACGGGCAAGCTCTTCGCGGGCGGCCGCAGGCCGTGGATGGCGATCTCGTTCGGCCGTGCCTTCCGGCCGCCGTGACGGAGGGTCGCTCGAGCGAACCCGCCGGAGCGGGGCACCCGGCACGCCCTCCGCCGATAGCATCCTCGCCGGAGGTGAGCGTGGCCGACCATCCGCACGTCCTCGACGCGAACGGCTTGCGGAAGTCGTTCGGCGGGCGCGTCGCGGTGGACGACGTCGGATTCCACATCGCGACCGGCGAGACGTACGGATTGCTCGGCCCGAACGGCGCCGGGAAGACGACGACGATCTCCATGATCTGCGGGCTCCTGGACCGCGACGCCGGCGACGTCACGGTCGACGGGCGCCGCGTGGATCCGTCGACGAC
>JBOGVL010000290.1:0-3918 GCA_050692535.1 Actinomycetota bacterium
TTCCCCGCCCGGGCCAGCACCCCCCCGTCGCGCGCGACGACGGCCCCGACGGGAACATCGCCGTGCGCCGCCGCCAGCCGGGCCTCCTCGAGCGCGAGCCGCATGAGCTCGAGGTCGCGCTCGTCGGCCATCAGTAGGCGTCGAGCTCTCGGAGGCGGTCGTCGGAGATGCCGAAGAAGTGCGCGACCTCGTGCTCGACGGTGTGGGCGACCACGCGTCGCAGATGCTCCTCGTTGCGCGCCACGCGTTCGATCGTGCGGCGATAGAGCGTGATCGTGTCCGGCAGGACGCCGGCGTAGTGACGCCGCTCGGTGAGCGGGATCCCGTGGTACCGGCCGAGGAGGTTGGGCTCGCCGGGCGGCGGCCGGTCCTCGACGATGACCTCCACGTTCTCGAGTCGGTCGATGACCCACTGCGGCAGCGAGTCCAGCGCCTCGCCGACGAGCTCCTCGAACCGCCCGCGGTCGACCACGGTCATCCCACCTTCTTCTTGGCGAGCGCCGACAGCGCCTCCATCACCACGCGGTGGGCGAGCATCGCGGTCACCTCGCCGTGGTCGTAGGGCGGCGACACCTCGACGACGTCCATCCCGACGAGGTCGACGGCGCCGACGATCTGCCGGATGGCGCGCACGAGCTCGCGCGAGAGCATGCCGCCCGGCTCCGGCGTGCCGGTCCCCGGGGCCATCCCCGGGTCGACGACGTCGACGTCCACCGAGAGGTAGATGCACTCCGGTCCGTCGAGCGCCTCGGCGATCGCGTCGGCGACCACGCCCTCGGCGCCGCGCTCCTCGATCTCGACCATCGTGTGCCACCGCAGCCCGCGTTCTCGCATCCAGTCGAACGTCTCCCGCTCGGGCCAGTAGCCTCGCAGTCCGACCTGGACGAAGTTCGGGCCGTCGACCCAGCCCTCCTCGATCAGCCGGCGCATCGGCGTGCCGTGGCCGACGAGCGAGCCCCACTGGTCGGCGCCGGTGTCGGCGTGGGCGTCGAAGTGCACGATCCCGACCTTGCGAGGCCAGCCGTGGCGCGACACCGCCGCCGCGCTCGGGTACGTGACCGAGTGATCGCCGCCGAGCACGACCGGGATCACGCCGGTGTTCGCAACGCGGAGGACCTTCTCGTGGATGACCCGCAGTCCGCGCTCGAGACGGGCCGGCACCACCGGAGCGTCACCCGCGTCCACGACCTTCAGGTTGGTGTGCGGACCGACGCCGAGCTGGATCGACCAGGCGGTCTCGGCGCTCCAGGTGGTCGGAGCCATGCGGATCGCCCGCGGGCCGAACCGAGCCCCCGGACGCGACGAGACGGCGTCATCCAGCGGCGCGCCGACGATCGCCACGTCGGGCGAGGCCCGGCGGAGGCTCTCGTCGTCGGTCGCCCATGGGAGCTTCTCGAACGAGCCGCGCCAATCCGAGTAGTACGGGAGATCCTCGCTCGCGAACTCGGTGAACTCGTCGCCGCCCTCGGCGCGAAGCTCGCTCTGCTCGATCCGGAAGTCCGGCGGGTCGCTCACGCCGCGACGCTACCCGAGCGCGACCGACGACGTCAGCAGGCGCATCGCCCGACGACGCTCCGGTAGCCTTCGCGCATGGCGCCGAGCAGCCTGCTCACGGACCTGTACGAACTGAACATGGCCGCGAGCTACCTGCGCCGAGGCATGCGCCAGGAGGCGACGTTCAGCCTGTTCGTCCGCGACCTTCCCCCCAACCGAGGGTTCCTGGTCGCGGCGGGGCTCGAGCCCTGCCTGGAGTTCCTCGAGACGTTCGGGTTCCCGGAGGCGGATCTCGACTACCTCGGACGCGAGCTCGGGTTCGAGGACGACGTCCTCGACGCCTTCGCCGGCCTGCGCTTCGAGGGCGAGGTGTGGGCGGTCCCGGAGGGACGGGTCGTCCACGCCAACGAGCCGTTGCTCGAGATCACGGCGCCGATCGCGGTCGCCCAGCTCGTCGAGCCGTACCTGCTGAACCAGATCACGTTCCAGACGACGATCGCGTCCAAGGCGGCGAGATGCGTGATCGCGGCCGGCGGGCGCGACGTGGTCGACTTCTCCCTGCGCCGGACGCAGGGGCTCGAGGCCGCCGTCAACGTGGCGCGCGTGACCTCGATCGTCGGCTTCTCGGCGACGAGCAACGTCGAGGCGGCCCGGCAGTTCGACCTCCGCGTTGCGGGCACGATGGCGCATTCGTACATCGAGTCCTTCGACACCGAGGCGGAGGCCTTCCGCACCTTCGCTCGCGACCTCCCGGCCCGGACGACCTTGCTGGTCGACACCTACGACACGTTGAACGGTGTCCGGACCGCGGTCCAGGTGATCCGCGAGCTCGGGCTGACGGACAACCTCGGCATCCGGCTCGACAGCGGCGACCTCGACGCGCTCGCCCGCGGGAGCCGGGCGATCCTCGACGATGCGGGGCTGACGGACGCCCGGATCTTCGCGAGCGGCGGCCTCGACGAGTTCTCGGTCGACCGACTGGTTCGCGGCGGCGCGCCGATCGACGCGTTCGGCGTCGGAACCCGGATCGGCGTGTCGGCCGACGCGCCCTACCTCGACTCGGCGTACAAGCTCGTCGAGTACGACGGCCGGCCGATGATCAAGCTCTCGTCCAACAAGGTCTCCGCGCCCGGTCGCAAGCAGGTTTTTCGTGGGACGGACGAAGACGTGCTCGGCCTGCGCGACGAGGCGCTGCCCCGCGGGTTCGAGCCCCTGCTCGTCCCGGTGATGCGGGCGGGCGCCCGGACGGGACCGCGCCGAACGCTCGACACCGCCCGGGCGCTGTTCCGCGCCGACCTCGTCGGCCTTCCCGAGTCCGCGACGCGCATCGAGGCCCCTCGGCCGGTCGAGGCGCGGATCTCCGAGACGCTGGGTGAGCTCACCGAGCGGGCGCGCGCCGAGGCGCTCCGCCGGGCCGGGGTGTCGTAGCCGGCGCCGGGACGTTCGTCAGCCCCACCGGCGCGACGAGGGGATCGCCGCCAGGATCAGTCCGACCCCGACCGCGATCACGGCGATCGGAAGCAGCAGCAGCCCGTCGTCCACGAACACCCCCAGATCCTCGAGGAGGAAGGCCGCTCCGACGGTGACGAGCGCCAGCGGAGCCAGGAGCCCGGCGCCTCGCGCCGCGCCATCGGCGATCCGCGTGACCAACAGGAACACCCCGGCGCCCAGGATCACGACCGGCCAGACGGTGACGTCCGCCGGGACCACGTCCGCCTCCCGCAGGAACAACAGGACGCCGAGGCCGATCACGAGAGCAGCGAACGGCAGGGCTCGGTGAGCGTGCACGACCGGACGAGCGTACCGTTCCCGCGGGCACGCCTCGCCGGGTTCGGGCGCTAGGACGGGACCAGGAGCCCACGCCCGTGCCGGATGCGACGGTCCACCACGGCGAAGAGGAAGTCGACCGCGAGCCCGATCAGGGCGATCACCACCATCACGGCCAGGATCATCGACACGTCGTCGAGGGAGGCCTCGAGCAGGTGGCCGAGGCCGCGGGCCGCGCCCGTGCGGATCAGCTCGGCCGCCAGCAGCGCTCGCCACGCGACCGCCCAGGCCTGCTGCAGGCCGGTCCAGTAGCCAGGTACGGACGCGGGGAGCACGACCGTGCGGTACAACGTCCACCGCTTCGCGCCCATCGTGCGGCCGGCATGGATGAGCTGGGGCGGCACCTGCCGGACGGAGATCGCCGTCGCGATGGCGACGGCCGGGACGCCGCCCACCACCACGACGAAGATGACGGCGCGCTCCGTGAAGCCGAGCCACACGATCGCCAGGGGGAGCCAGACGATCGGCGGCAGCGCGTTGAGGGCGGTCATCAGGGTCCCGACGCTGCGCTGAACGACCTTGGAGGCCGCCATCGCGAACCCGATCAGGGTCCCGACGACCACCGCGAAGCCGAGGCCGAGCGCGAGCCGGATGACG
>JBOGVL010000291.1:0-3904 GCA_050692535.1 Actinomycetota bacterium
CTCCCCGAACGCGAAGTAGAACGCCTCGAGCGTGCCCCCGACATCGGCGAGCAGCTTCGCGATGGTGTCGCGGCGGCTCGAGCCGCCCTCCTTGATCACGCCCTCAACGCCGGACTGCGTGTACGAGGCGTTCAGCAGGTACTTGGGCATCTCGTCCTCCCCATGCGCGCGAAGCCGCCATCGTGCCCCGGAAACCGGGCCCGCGCAAACGGAGCCTAGAAGGGTTCGAAGCCGGCGCGGACGAGCATGGCCCGGACCTCGCGCTCGTCGAGGCCCCGCTGGAGCAGCTCGCGGTAGAGCCGCACGGCGCCGAGCGAGCGCCCGCACTTGGGGCAGAACTGGAAGTGGTGCTCGAGCGTCGTCTCGCACCAGGGGCAGTGCGTGATCTCGACGCGGTTGTCGGGTTCGAGGCCGGTGTCGGCGAGGGCGTCGATGTAGCCCTTGCCGTAGTCCCATTGGATGTACTCGTCCTCGCGGACCTCGAAGGCCGGCTCGTGCATCCGCGGCTCGCCGGTGTCGAGCATGTGCTCGAGGTTCTCCTTCAACAGCTCCCACTCGTAGAAGTGGTTCTCGCCGCAGTCCGGGCACGCGATGACGACGCCCTTCACGCCCTGCGGGTGGAAGACCTGCCGCATGCCGCCGAGGTCCTCGAGGTCGGCGCGGACGTTCTCCTCTTCTCCGGGCTCGAGGTGGTAGGGCTCTTCGGGCTCTGCCTGCTCTTCGTCGCCGCCGGTCGGCTCTTCCATCAGTCCTCCGTGAAGTCGAAGGCGCGGAACGCCTCCGCGTACTCCACACCCGCCTGCTTGCCGTGCTCGCGGGCCCGCTCGCGAACCCAGTCCTCCGCGTCGTCGACGTCCTGGGACACGTGCGCGCGAAGCGCCTCGAGCTTGAGGTCGATCGTCTTCGTGATGTCGACAAACGTATCGGGCTCCTCGACGGCGAGCCAGAGGTTGGGGACCTCGAACGGTTCCAGGCCCTCGTCGAGCAGCTGCGGGAACTGCGGACGGCTCGGAGCATCGGGCATCACCGCGCAGAGGGCGAGCGTGCCCGCCTGCTTGTGGTCCCAGTGGTTCACGTACCCGCTCCCCGACCACAGGCGTGAAGGGTCCGGGGCGACGATGACCTCGGGCCGGACGCGACGAACGACGCGCGTCACCGCCATCCGGGTTTCAAGATTGACCTCGAGCTCGCCGTCGCGGAACCCGAGGAAGTCGAGGCCGGCGACGCCGAGGACCTCGGCCGCGGCGCGCTGCTCGCGCTCGCGGATCGGGATCATCTGCTCGCGGGTCACGCCCGGATCGTTCGAACCGGCGGAGCCGTCGGTGACCACGCAGTAGTACACCTCGGTCCCCTCGCGCGCCCACTCCGCGACGGTGCCTCCACAGAGGAACTCGGCGTCGTCGGGGTGGGCGAAGACCACGAGCGCGCTGGCGAACCCCACTCGCGACAGGGTACCGGACGACCCGAACCCGGGTGTCGGAGACTACGGTCGGTGGACGAGCGGAGGGACGGCATCTACGAGGACGGCCCGCCCCGCCCGTCGCCGCTCGGGATCGCCTGCACGATCGGGGCGGTGTGGGGACTGCTCGGCTACTCGATCCTCTGGGAGGGGATCCCGTTCCTCGTCCAACGGCCGTTCGTGCAGAGCGTGACCGGGACCCTCGTCCTCCTGCCGATCCGGACGGTGCTCTGGGCGATCCACGCCTCCGAGGGGCTGGCGGGCCGCTCCTTCGACTTCTCGCGGAACCACTGGTGGATCGCCGTCCTCGCCGGCCTGGTTGGCGCGGCGACGGGCGCCGCCGTGTGGTGGGGCGCGCGGTCCGTCCTGCGGCGCTTGCGGCCCGGTTCGGGCGCGAGGTTCGATACGCGACGATGACGGACCCGGCGGAGCGCGAGCGGCGGATCCGCGAGTACGAGGGACACTTTCGCCGTGCCGGCCTGCCGCTGCTCGCCGAGGACTACCACGCGACCGAGGACGTGTTCACCCGCGCGATCCCGCTCCTGGCGCTCGTGTTCGTGCTCGAGCTGCTCGGCGCGGTCAACCTCGAGTGGGGGGTCCTGGCGAACGCCCTCGCCGCGATCGGCGGCCTGGCGCTCCTGCTCGGCGCGTTCGGCCTGCTGAACGTCGCCCGCGGCCGCCCGTTCGTGTCGATCCCGGCCAAGGTCGGCGTCCCCGAGCTCTCGGCGTTCGTCGTCCTGCCGGTCGTGTTGCCGCTCGTCTTCGGCGGACAGCTGGTGAGCGCGCTCGTGACGGGGCTGGCGAACCTCACGCTGCTCGGCCTCATCTGGCTCGTCGTCGGGTTCGGGGTGATCGCGATCCTGCGCTGGACCGCGGCGCGGTTCGTGCAGCAGCTCGGCGCCTCGCTGGCGCTGCTCGTCCGCGCGCTCCCGCTGCTCCTGTTCTTCTCGCTCGTGACGTTCTTCACCAACGAGTACTGGCAGCTCTTCGGGGGAGCGAGCGACGTCACGTTCTACGCGAGCGCCGGCCTGTTCGCCCTCCTCGCCGGGGCGTTCCTGTTGGTGCGCCTCCCCGGCAGCGTTCGCGACCTCGAACGCGGGAGCCGCCTCGAGGTACCGCTCCGGCGTCGGCAGCGCGTGAACGTCGGCATGGTGATCTTCATCGCCCAGGCGCTGCAGGTGGCGCTCGTCGGCGTTGCGATCTGGCTGTTCTTCATGGTGTTCGGCGCGCTCCTCGTCACGCCGGCCATCCGGGCCGACTGGATCGGCGACGCGGGGAGCGAGCTGTTCACGGTCCCGTTCCTCGGCGAGCACCTCCAGATCACCAGGGAGCTCGTCCGGACGGCCGCCGGCGTGGCGGCGTTCTCGGCGCTCTACTACGCGGTCGCCTCCGCCGTGGACTCCACGTACCGGGACGAGTTCGTCGACCGGCTCACGGAGCAGCTCCGGGTGACGTTCGACGAGCGCGCCGAGTACCTCAGGCTGCTCGCCGCGCGCGGGGCCCGGGTACCATCCGGATCCCGGGCCGCGGCCGGAGCGTGACGACCGCCTGCGGCTCGACCCGCTGACCCGGGACCAGCTCCAGTCGGCGGCGCTGCGCGATCGTGGCGAGGAGGAGGACGCCCTCCATCCAGGCGAACGGCTCGCCGACGCACATCCTCGGCCCGGCGCCAAACGGCACGTACACCGACCGCGGTCGACCCGCCTTCGCCTCCGGCGTCCATCGCTCGGGACGGAACGTCGCGGGCTCGGGCCACCAGCGCTCGTCGTGGTGCAGCAGCCAGGGGGAGACCACGACGACGGACCCGGCCGGGATCGCCACGTCGCCGATGTGGACGTCGCGGATCGCTCGACGCCCGATCGCCCACGCCGGCGGGCGGAGCCGGATCGACTCCGAGAGCACCGACTCCGCGTACCGGAGGCGGTCGAGGTCGGCCACCGTCGGCGATCGCCCGTCGAGCACCTGGTCCAGCTCCCCGTGGAGTCGCGCCTCGGCCTCCGGATGCCGCGCCAGGAGCCACCAGGTCCACGCGAGCGCGTTCGCCGTCGTCTCGTGACCCGCGAGGAACAACGTAAGGGCCTCGTCTCGGACCTGCGCGTCGCTCATCCCGGCGCCGTCGGACCGCGCGCGGAGCAGGAGCGAGAGGACGTCGTCTCCCGACGCGCCGGAGGCGCGCCGCTCGGCGATCAGCTCGCCGATGACGCCGTGGAGGTCGCGCTCGATCCGGTGGTAGCGGCGCATCGTGGGGGTCGGCAGCCGGACCAGCAGTCGGAACACCGGCGAGTACACGCGGTCGAACATCGAGAGCGATTCGGTCAACGCGCGCGTGACCGTCCGGCTCCGCTCCCGGTCGACGTCCGTCCCGAACAGCGTCTCCCCGACGACGGCCAGCGTCAGGGCGGCCATCTCGGCGTGGACGTCGAGCTCCTTCCCCTCGGTCCATCC
>JBOGVL010000292.1:0-3898 GCA_050692535.1 Actinomycetota bacterium
TCGCCGAGGTGCGCGGCTCGCTCCGTCGATCCCACGATGTCCGTGAACAGCACGGTCGCGAGGACGCGGTCGGGATCGGGACCTCGCCGGGCGCCCGTCAGGAACCCCTCGATCTCGTCGATGATCGCGTGGGCGTCGCCGGTCCACATCAGGTGGTCGGCTCCGGGCAGCTCCACGAGGCGCGCGTCCGGGATCCGCGACGCGATGTAGCGCCCCTCCTCGACCAGCACGTCCCGGTCGTTCGTCCGGTAGAGGAGCAGCGTCGGGACGCCGATCGTCGGCAGCACGTCGCGAACGTCGATCATCGTGTTCATCCGGAGCAGCTCGGCCGCGGCCCTCGGGCTTGCGGACGCCCGCAGATACCGCGTCATCCAGGCGACGAACGTGTCGTCGTCCGCCCGGCTCGGCGCGAGCGACCGGACCAGTTCCGGGTCGACCCAGTCACGCTCCGTCGCCTCGATCTCGCGCCGGCGGTCCTCCGGCGCCGGCGCCCACGGGTAGTCGTCCGACGGGATCCGCGCCGCGTAGCTGCCCACGAGCACGAGGGCCGTCGTGCGCTCCGGGTAGGTCGCCGAGAACAGGACGCTCATGTTGCCGCCCTCCGAGTGTCCGAGGAGCGCCGCCCGCTCGGATCCGGCGGCGTCCATCACGGCCCGGACGTCGTCCATCCGCTGCTCGAGCGTGGGCAAGGCGTCGGACGCGACGGGATCGGACAGGCCGGTGCCGCGCTTGTCGAAGAGGATCAGTCGCGAGAACGAGGCCAGGCGATCGAGGAACCGCGCGTACGCGGGCTCGTCCCACACGAGGTCCACGTTCGAGACCCAGCCGTGGACGTAGACGAGATCGAGCGGTCCCTCCCCCACGACCTGGTACGCGACGTTCAGGTCGCCGCTCCTGGCGTACCGGGTCTCCGGGACGCCGGGTCTCACGGCTCGACGTTCCGCGCATCCGCGAGCAGCAGCGCGAGGGCGGTCTTCGCGTCCCGGATGCGGCCGGCCCTGGCCGCCATCACCATCTCCGCGAACGGCCGACGCAGCACCTCGATCCCGTGCTCGGGCTCGCCGGCCGGCACGGCCTCCGTGCGCGCCCAGAACAGGTGCACGTACTCGTCGGAGAAGCCCGCGGTCGTGTAGACGCCCCCGAGGAACTCGATCGAGGCGTGGCGATACCCCGTCTCCTCCAGGAGTTCGCGCGCGGCGCAGGTCAGGGCGTCCTCGGCTCGCACGTCGAGGAGGCCCGCCGGGATCTCCACCAAGGGTCGACGGATCGGCGGACGGAGCTGCCGCACGAGGAGGACGTCGCCCTCCGGCGTCAGCGGCAGCACGCCGGAGGCCCCGACGTGTCGAACGACGTCATAGGGATGATCGAATCCGGCCCACCGCTCCCGGGCGACCGAGAACACGGGTCCTTCGAACATCACTTGGGAGGACTCCGGCTCGTCGGCCATCGTGTCCGCGGGACGAGCTAGCCGGGGATGACGACCGGGCGCTCGGCGCCGGTCTCGGCGTGCGCGCGGGCCTGCGCCGCCCCCACGAAGTCGCGGAAGAGCGGGTGCGGGCGGGTCGGCCGGGACCGAAGCTCCGGGTGGAACTGCCCCGCCATGAAGAACGGGTGCCCCTCCAGCTCGATGACCTCGACGAGCCGCCCGTCGGGCGACATCCCGGAGAACACCAGCCCCTTCCCGGAGAGCGCTTCGTGGTAGGCGGGGTTCACCTCGTACCGATGACGGTGGCGCTCGTACACGACGGGTTCACGGTAGACCCGCTCGGCCCTCGTGCCGGGCACGACGTGGCAGGGCTGCGCCCCCAGCCGCATCGAGCCGCCGAGGTCGGTCACGTGCTTCTGCTCGGGCAGCAGGTCGATGACCGGATGCGGCGTCGCGGGATCGAACTCGGAGGAGTTGGCGCCCTCGAGCCCGCACACGTTGCGTGCGAACTCGATCACCGCGCACTGAAGCCCGAGGCACAGGCCGAGGTACGGCACCCCGCCTTCCCGCGCGTACCGGACCGCGTCGAGCTTGCCCTCCACGCCGCGCCAGCCGAACCCACCGGGGACGACGATCCCGTGGATCCCCGCGAGCACGTCCGCCACGTCGCCGGCCTCGAGGTCGTCCGAGGAGACCCAGCTGATGTCGACGTCGGCGCCGTGGTGGAAGCCCCCGTGCTTCAACGCCTCGATCACCGACAGATAGGCGTCGCGCAGGTTGACGTACTTGCCCACGATCGCCACCCGGACCGGGTCCCTCGCGGCATCGATCCGCTCGACGAGCGATCGCCACTCGACCAGGTCCGGTTCCCCCTCGATGCGCAGGTGGTTGGCCAGCTCGCGGTCGAGTCCCTCCCGGTGCAGGACGAGCGGTACGCGGTAGATCGAGTCCGTGTCCGGCGCCGAGACGACGCCGGAGATCGGCACGTCGCACAGCAGGCTGACCTTCTCCTTCAGGTGGCGGCCGATCACGCGGTCGGATCGACACACGATCGCGTCGGGCTGCAGTCCGAGCGAGCGCAGCTCCTTCGTTGAGTGCTGCGTGGGCTTGGTCTTCAGCTCGCCGGACGGCCCGATGAACGGCATCAGGCTGACGTGCACGAACGCGCACCGGTCGCGGCCGACCTCGTTGCGCAGCTGCCGGATCGCCTCCAGGAACGGCAGCGACTCGATGTCGCCGACCGTTCCTCCGACCTCGACGATCACGAGGTCGGCGTTCTCGGCGGCCGCGTGGTTCCGAACCCGCTCCTTGATCTCGTCCGTGATGTGCGGAATCACCTGGACGGTCTTGCCGAGGTAGTCGCCGCGGCGCTCCTTGGAGATCACGGCGCTGTAGACCGCACCGGTGGTGAGGTTGGAGCCACGATGGAGGTTCTCGTCCGTGAAGCGCTCGTAGTGTCCGAGGTCGAGATCCGTCTCGGCGCCGTCGTCGAGCACGAACACCTCGCCGTGCTCGAACGGATTCATGGTGCCGGGATCGACGTTCACGTAGGGATCGAGCTTCTGCAGGGCGACCCGGAGACCCCGGGAGCGGAAGAGGCGGCCGAGCGAGGCGGTGGTGATCCCCTTGCCGAGGCCCGAGGCCACGCCGCCCGTCACGAAGATGTACTTCGGCTGTTTCTGCACCTCGGGAAGGCATCGTAGCAGAGCCGTCGGACGCGGCGGTCCGATCCCCCCGAATTGTCGCTCCAGGGCCGCGAAACATCGGGGCGGCGTCGCGCGTCAGGCTCGCCGGCCGAGCCCGTCGACGAAGCGCAGCGGCGGAGCCGCCTCGATGACGCGGCTGAGCGACACGGTGTCGGCGATCACGTTCAGGGCCAGGGCGATCGCCGCGGCCGCCGGCACCCAGGCGTCGGACAGGACCCCGTAGAGGCCAAGCCCCGCCGCGAAGCCCAGCAGGTTGGCGCCGCCGTCGCCGAGCATCGCCCGCTCGCGCAGGTCGAGGGGCAGCACGACGACCGCGCCGGCGACCAGCCCCGCGATCGCGGGCGCGTGCTCGAGCTCCCCCCATACCAGGAACACGACCCCCGGGACGAGGAACGCCTTGAGCGCTCTCCCGGGCCGGACGTCCAGACCGTTCCAGACGTTCGCGCAGGCGGCGAGCAGCACGACCCCCAGGACCCGTGCGTATCCGGCACGGGACGGCTGCAGGGCGACCACCACGACCGACGCGCCCGACGTGACGAGGAGCTTCAGGATGCCGGTCGTCATCCGGCCGGCGGCGAGCGAGCGCAGGTGGCTCCGGAGCCCCCGGGGACCGGAGGCAACCAGGTCGTCGACCAGTCCGGCCGCGAACACCAGCAGGAGCCCGGCCAGCGCCCCCCATCCGGCCGCGTCCAGGTGCGCGAGCCCGGCGACCAGGAGCGTCGCCGCCGCGGCGGCCGCCGCGAGCGCGATCCCGAGCGTTCGCGGC
>JBOGVL010000293.1:0-3870 GCA_050692535.1 Actinomycetota bacterium
ACAAGTCGAGAGTGCAGACGAGAGGACCATGCCCACGATCCAGCAGCTCGTGCGGTCCGGCCGGAAGCGGCCGAAAGAAAAGACGAAGGCCCCGGCACTCAAGGGCTCCCCGCAGCGGCGGGGCGTCTGCACACGCGTCTACACCACGACCCCGAAGAAGCCGAACTCGGCGCTGCGGAAGGTCGCCCGCGTGCGCCTGACGTCGCAGATCGAGGTCACGGCGTACATCCCGGGCGTCGGCCACAACCTGCAGGAGCACTCCATCGTGCTCGTCCGGGCCGGCCGGGTCCGCGACCTGCCGGGGGTGCGCTACAAGATCATCCGCGGCACGCTGGACACCGCGGGCGTCCGTGACCGCAAGAAGGCGCGCTCCCGCTACGGCGCGAAGAAGAGCGGGGAGTAGTCGATGCCTCGCAAGGGTCCCGCCGCGCACCGCGAGATCCAACCGGATCCCGTCTACCAGAACGTGCTGGTCACGCAGCTGATCAACAAGGTGCTGCTCGACGGCAAGAAGGCGCTCGCCGAGCGCACCGTCTACAAGGCGCTCGAGGTCATCAGTGAGCGCACGGCCAACGATCCGGTCATCACGCTGAAGAAGGCGGTCGAGAACGTCCGCCCGATGCTCGAGGTCCGCTCGCGGCGGGTGGGCGGCGCCAACTACCAGGTGCCGGTCGAGGTCCGGCCGACACGGGGGACCACCCTGGCGTTGCGCTGGCTCGTGAACAACTCGCGCGCCCGCAAGGAGCACTCGATGGCCGAGCGCCTGGTCGGCGAGATCATGGACGCGTCCAACGGCCAGGGCGTCTCCGTCAAGCGGCGTGAGGACATGCACAAGATGGCGGACGCGAACCGGGCCTTCGCACACTACCGATGGTGATCGACGAGCACTCGCAGGCCGGGCTCCTCAGGAGCCCGGCGTTCCATCAGGGGGGTCGCTGAGCGATGGCGGTCCCCGCGGAGAAGGTGAACGTGGCAGAGACGGTCGAGAAGGTCGAGGGACGCACCGGGCCCGGCAAGGGCCTGGTCATCCGCGAGTACCCGCTGGGCAGGACCCGCAACATCGGGATCATGGCCCACATCGACGCGGGCAAGACGACCACGACCGAGCGGATCCTCTACTACACCGGCAAGGCCTACAAGCTCGGCGAGGTGCACGAGGGCACGGCGCAGATGGACTGGATGGTCCAGGAGCGCGAGCGCGGCATCACGATCACCTCTGCGGCCACTACCTGCGTGTGGAAGGACCACTGGATCAACATCATCGACACGCCCGGCCACGTCGATTTCACCGTCGAGGTCGAGCGCTCGCTGCGCGTGCTCGACGGGGCGATCGCGGTCTTCGACGCCGTCGCGGGGGTCGAGCCGCAGACCGAGACCGTGTGGCGCCAGGCGGACCGCTACCACGTACCTCGCGTGTGCTTCGTGAACAAGATGGACCGCACCGGAGCCGACTTCGGTCGCACCGTCGAGATGATGGTCGACCGGTTGCACGCCGACCCGCTGGTGCTGCAGCTGCCGTGGGGGAACGAGTCGGACTTCCAGGGCGTGATCGACCTCGTCGAGATGAAGGCCCTCCACTGGATCGCCGAGATGGGCGAGGAGTGGGAGACGACCGAGATCCCGGCCGACCTGGTCGACGCGGCGAACCGGGCGCACCACGACCTCTTCGAGAAGCTCGCCGACCACGACGAGTCGTTGATGGAGAAGTTCGTCCACGAGGAGGAACCCACGGTCGACGAGCTCCGGCGCGCGATCCGCCGTGCGACGCTCGCGAGCGAGGGCGTCCCGGTCCTGTGCGGCAGCGCCTTCAAGAACAAGGCGATCCAGCCACTGCTCGACGCGATCGTCAGCTACCTCCCGGCCCCGAGCGACGTGCCGCCGGTCGAGGGCCACCTGCCCAACGGCGAGCACGCCGAACGCCGCGCCGACGACACCGAGCCTTTCAGCGGCCTGGTGTTCAAGATCATGTCCGACCCGTACGTAGGCCGGCTCACGTACGTGCGCCTCTACTCGGGCGTGCTCCGCGCCGGATCCCACGTGGAGAACACCACCAAGGACCGGAAGGAGCGGGTCGGCCGCATCCTCCAGATGCACGCCAACCACCGGGAGGACAAGGAGGCGGCGTTCACCGGCGACATCGTGGCCGTGGTGGGGCTCAAGCACTCGATCACCGGCGACACGCTCGCCGACCCGGCCAACCCGATCATCCTCGAGTCGATCAGCTTCCCGACGCCGGTGATCTCTGTCGCGGTGGAGCCCAAGACCAAGGCCGACCAGGACAAGCTCGGAACCGGCCTCGGCAAGCTCACCGACGAGGACCCGACGTTCGTCGTCAAGTACGACGACGAGACCGGGCAGACCGTGATCTCAGGGATGGGCGAGCTCCACCTCGACATCATCGTGGACCGCCTGCGGCGGGAGTTCAGCGTCGACGCCAACGTCGGCAAGCCCCAGGTCGCGTACCGCGAGACGATCCGCAAGCCCGTCCACAAGGTGGTCACGCGATTCGTGCGACAGACGGGTGGGCGCGGCCAGTTCGCGCACACCGTCATCGACCTGGAGCCCACGGGCCAGGGCGGCGGCTACGAGTTCATCAACAAGATCGTGGGCGGGAAGATCCCGCGCGAATACATACCGGCGGTCGACCAGGGCATCCAGGAGGCGATGGAGTCCGGCGTGCTCGCGGGCTACCCGCTCGTCGACGTGCGCGCCACGCTCGTCGACGGCTCGTACCACGAGGTGGACTCGAGCGAGATGGCATTCAAGATCGCCGGCTCGATGGCGCTGAAGGACGCCGCCCGCAAGGCGGACCCGGTGCTGCTCGAGCCGATCATGGAGTTCGAGGTGATCACGCCCGAGGAATTCATGGGCGACGTCATGGGCGACGTCACGGCGCGGCGCGGACGCATCGAACGCATCGACGACCGCAGCGGCCAGAAGGCGATCCGGGTGCTGGTCCCGCTCGCGGAGCTGTTCGGCTACGCGACGGACCTCCGCTCGCGGACCCAGGGACGCGCGTCGCACACCCCGATGCAGCTGCAGTCGTACGCCGAGGTGCCGGCCAGCATCTCCAAGGAGATCGTGGCCCGCGTCCGAGGCGAGTAGGTCGGAGGGAGAAGGGGAGATGGCGAAGCAGAAGTTCGAGCGGAACAAGCCCCACGTCAACATCGGCACGATCGGTCACATCGACCACGGCAAGACCACGCTCACGGCCGCGATCACCAAGGTCCAGGCGGACAAGGGCCTGGCCGACTTCACCCCCTTCGACCAGATCGACAAGGCGCCGGAGGAGCGCGAGCGCGGCATCACCATCGCGATCGCCCACGTCGAGTACCAGACCGACCGCCGCCACTACGCGCACGTGGACTGTCCCGGCCACGCCGACTACATCAAGAACATGATCACCGGGGCGGCGCAGATGGACGGCGCGATCCTGGTGGTCTCGGCCGCCGACGGCCCGATGCCCCAGACCCGCGAGCACGTGCTGCTGGCCCGCCAGGTCGGCGTCCCGTACATCATCGTCGCGCTCAACAAGTGCGACATGGTGGACGACCCGGAGCTGCTCGACCTGGTCGAGCTCGAGGTCCGGGAGCTGCTCTCCTCCTACGAGTTCCCCGGCGACGACGTCCCGGTCATCCAGGTCAGCGCCCTCAAGGCCCTGGAGGGCGACGCGGATTGGATCGCCAAGATCGAGGAGCTGCTCTCCGCCTGCGACACGTACATCCCGGAGCCGACCCGGGACGTCGACAAGCCCTTCCTGATGTCGATCGAGGACGTCTTCTCGATCACGGGCCGGGGCACCGTCGTGACCGGCCGCGTCGAGCGGGGGATGCTGAAGAAGATGGAAGAGGTCGAGATCGTCGGCATCCA
>JBOGVL010000294.1:0-3868 GCA_050692535.1 Actinomycetota bacterium
CAGCAGGTCGAGTTCCGACTGGCGTTCCGCGGCTACCAGGAGCGCGACGTCGACGCGTTCCTGGATCGCGTGACCGAGGACCTGTCCTTCTATCTCGAGGAGAACCAGCGCCTGCGTTCGGGCGCCGCGGTTGGTGGCCCGATCGCCCCGCCGGCAGCCGGCGAGGACGATGCGCGCAGCGAGGCGGAGGCGATCGTGGCCCGTGCCCGTGAGGAGGCGGCCGCGATCGTGCGCGAGGCCGAGCAGCAGGCGGCGGCCGTCCGGGCCGCGGGCGGCGCGGTGTCGGGCGATCCCCGCGCGGCGGTCGCGCCGTTCCTCAACCGGGAGCGGGAGTTCCTGCAGGGCCTTGGCTCGCTCGTGCAGACGCACGCCGAGGAGATCAAGCAGATGGTGCTGGCCGTTCGCGCCCGTGCGAAGTCGGCCCCGCCGATCCCCGCGGAAGAAGGCCCGGGGCACGGCGTTTCCGAGGCCGCCTCGGCGGCCGAGATCCGGCAGCGCCTGGGTGAGCCGGAGTCCGAGGAGACTCGGGGATCGGACCCGGTGATCCTCGAGTCGGCGACGGAGCCCGCGTACAGCTCGGAGGGGGCTCCCGCGGGGGAAGGCCGCGAACGGTCGCTCCGGGAGCTGTTCTGGGGCGAGGACTGATCCCGCCCGGGACGTTCAGGCGCGCCGCAGCGTGACGATCACCGGCGAGCCGTCGATCTCGGCCTCCTGCCGGTAGCTCGCGTCCTCCACCGCGGCCCGGTGCAGCTCGGTCGCGAGCGTCTCCGCGGCCACGACATCCCGATGACGGTCCAGCGCCTCGGCCACGTCGCCCGCCGACTCGACCCCGAGTGCGATCCGATCCCCGACGTCGAGCCCGGCTGCCTTGCGCGCGTCCTGCGCGAGCCGGACGAGCTCGCGGGCCAAGCCCTCCGAGCGGAGCTCGGGCGTGAGCTCGAGCTCGAGGGCGACCGTGAGCCCACCGTCGCTGGCCACGCCCCAACCCTCGAGCGTCTCCTGGACGAGATCGACGTCCTCGGGCCCGAGGGCGACCGGCCCGGCCGCGGTCGTGACGTCGACGGCCTCTCCCCGGGCGAGGGCGGCCGCCGTCGCGCCGTCGTCGGCCGACAGCGCGGCCGCCACCTCCTTGACCCTCGGGCCCAGGCGAGGGCCGAGGGCCTTGAAGTTGGGTTTGGCCCGCCACCGACCGAACTGCTCGACGGACTCCGCGAACACGACCGTCTTCACGTTGAGCTCCTCCGCGACCAGGTCGAGCAGGGGCTCGAGCGTCTGGTGGTTCCCGCGAAAATGCACCACGGCCTCCAGCAGCGGCTGGCGCACGCGGACCTTCGTCTCGCTCCGGACGCGGCGGCCGAGCTCGACGATCGCCCGCGCCGCGACCATGGCCTCGTCCAGGGTGCGGTCGATCCTGGTGGCGTCCGCGACCGGGTAGTCGGACAGGTGGACCGAGTCGGGCCGCCCCTCGCGTCCCGCGGCGAGATTGCGCCAGAGCTCCTCCGAGACGAAGGGTGTGAACGGGGCCAGCAGTCCCGCGACGGTGACCAGGCACTCGTGGAGCGTGAGGAACGCCGACCTCGTGTCCGCTCCACCCGTGCCCCCCGGCTCCCAGAACCTCCGGCGGGCGCGTCGCACGTACCAGTTGGAAAGGTCGTCGAGGAACGTCGCAATCCGGCGGCCGGCGCCGGTGGCGTCGTACGCCTCGAGTCCCGCTCGGGCCGCCGCGACCGTCTGGGCGAGCTGCGACAGGATCCATCGGTCCAGCATCGGGCGTTCCGGGGACGACGTTTCGCCGCCGGCGGAGGGCGCGAAGCCGCTCGCGTTGGCGTAGCGGACGAAGAACGCGTAGACGTTCCAGAGCGTCAACAGGAACTGGCGCACGACGTCGTCCAGGATCGCCACGCCGACTCGGCGCGACGCCCACGGCGACCCGCTCGTGAGCAGGTACCAGCGCAGCGCGTCGGCGCCCTGCCGGTTCAGCACCTCGAAGGGGTCGATCGTGTTGCCGAGGGACTTGCTCATCTTCCGGCCCTGCTCGTCGACGATGAGCCCCAGGCAGACGACGTTCCGATAGCAGATGGAATCGAAGTGCAGGACACCCTCGGCCATGAGCGTGTAGAACCAGCCGCGGGTCTGGTCGATCGCCTCGCTGATGAAATCGGCGGGGAAGCGCTCCTCGAACCTCTCGAGCCCGCGACCGAGATCGGGGTGGTAGCCCCACTGGGCGAAGGGCATCGCACCGGAGTCGTACCACGTGTCGATCACCTCCAGGACGCGCGTGGCCGTTCGGCCGCACTCGGGGCACGCGAAGGCGACCTCGTCGATCGCCGGCCGGTGCGGATCGATGCCGGTCAGGTCCCGTTCCGCCCGCGCCGAGAGCTCCGTGAGCGACCCGATCACGGTGTCGTGTCCCTCGGGGCATCTCCAGATCGGCAGCGGCGTGCCCCAGTAGCGCTCGCGGGAGAGCGCCCAGTCGACGTTGTTCTCGAGCCAGTCGCCGTAGCGACCGTGCTTGATGTGCTCCGGATACCAGTTGACCTCCTCGTTGACGGCGAGCAGGCGGTCCTTGACCGCGGTCGTCCGGATGTACCAGGAGGAGCGCGCGAAGTAGATGAGCGGCGTCGAACACCGCCAGCAGAGCGGGTAGGTGTGGTGGATCGTCCCGGAGCGGAGCAGCAGGGCGCGTCCTCGGAGATCCTCGATGATCGGAGGATCGGCGTCCTTGAAGAAGACTCCGCGAACGAAGTCCGGGGCCTCGTCCGTGAATCGCCCCTCGCCGTCCATCGGCTTGAAGGTCGCCCAGCCCTCGCGCCGGCCGATCTCCAGGTCCTCGGCGCCGAACGCCGGTGCCATGTGCACGAGGCCGGTGCCGTCCTGGAGCGAGACGAACTCGGCGGCGACGACGCGGTGCGCCCCCTCGACGTTGGCATACAGCGGCTCGTAGCGGGTGCCGACCAACGCCGCGCCGGGGATCGGCCCGGCGACGACCGGGTCGTCGGGCAGGACGGCCTCGCGCAACGCGTCGGCCAACACCAGGCGTTCCCCCTCGTGCTCGACGACGACGTAGGGCGCGTCGGCCGCGACCGCCACGCCCGTGTTCGAGATCAGCGTCCAGGGCGTCGTCGTCCAGCTGAGGAGCGAGGCGTCGGCCAGCGAGGGGTCTGAGGCCTTCGCGACCCGGAACAGGACGAAGACGCTGGGATCCTCGACCTCGTCGTAGCCCATCGCGACCTCGGCGTCCGACAGGGGGGTCCCGCACCGGGGGCAGTAGGTCGTGATGCGGTCGTCCTGCGCGAGCAGCCCCCGTTCGTGGAGTCGTTTGAGCGACCACCAGACGCTCTCGATGTACTCGGTGTCCATCGTCCGGTACGCGTCGTCGACGTCGATCCAGAAGCCGATCCGCTCGGTCAGCCGCTCGAAGTCGCCGACGTATCGTCCGACGGACTCTCGGCAGAGCCGGTTGAACTCCGCGATGCCGAAGGCCTCGATGTCGCGCTTGCTCTTCGTGCCGATCTCGCGCTCGACCTCGAGTTCGACGGGGAGGCCGTGGCAGTCCCATCCCCCCTTGCGGGGGACGTGGTGGCCCGTCATCGCCTTGAAGCGGGGATAGACGTCCTTGAAGGTCCGTGGCTCGACGTGATGGATCCCCGGCTTCCCGTTGGCCGTCGGTGGGCCCTCGTAGAAGACCCAGAGCGGGCCGTCCTTGCGGAGCTCGAGCTGGCGGTGGAAGACGTCGGCCTCGCGCCAGAACTCGAGGACGGAATGCTCGAGCTCGGGGAAGTCCACCCGCGGCTCGACCGGCTCGAACGGCGTCGTCATCGACCTCTCCTCCCAACGCGAAACGCCTCGTCCCAGCAGGGACGAGGCG
>JBOGVL010000295.1:0-3864 GCA_050692535.1 Actinomycetota bacterium
GTCGGCCCGGTGACGAGGACGAGGCCGCGGTGCTCCTCGGAGAGCGAGCGGATCGTCTCGGGCAGGTGCATCTCGGCGAACGAGGGACCGCCGAATCGCAGCTTGCGGAAGACGGCGGAGACCGCCCCTCGCTGACGGAACACGTTGACGCGGAAGCGGCCGACGCTGGGCAGCGAGTAGGCGAAGTCGATCTCCCCCGCCGCGTCGAAACGCTCCCGGCGGTCCGCCGGGATGATCGCGTCCGCGATCGACCGGGTCTCCTGGTCCGTGAGCGGCCCGCGGTCGAGGGGTTGCAGCGAGCCGGAGAGGCGGACCTTCGGCGGCGTCCCCACCTTGACGTGGAGATCCGATCCCTCGGTCTTGGTCAGGTCCGTGAGCCAGCCGTTGAACTCGTCGACGATCCCGCCGGCGGCGTGGCCGTTCGGGCTCGGCGGCAGACCGGGCACGTCGTTGGCTTCGATCACTGCGGTTCCTCCCGGTTCGTGTCGTGCGGAAACGAGCTACCCCCGACCGGTGCCCGTTCTCCGTATCGGGCGGGGCCGCG
The DNA here is from genome assembly GCA_050692535.1 of Actinomycetota bacterium. GTDB lineage: Bacteria > Actinomycetota > UBA4738 > UBA4738 > HRBIN12 > CALGFI01. Next base: position 545 of record JBOGVL010000295.1, read on the forward strand.
GGAAGCCTGAGCCCGGTGCGCGCCTTTCCCTCGTTTCGGGGAGGGACCGGCCGAGGTCAGGCCTCGGCCCCGCGGGCGACGAGGCGGCAGATCGTTCGCTCGGCCAGCGGCTCGAACGAGGCGAGCGTCAACGGCGGCTTCAGCGCCCCGAGCATCCCCTCGATCAGCCCCCGGTGGATCGAGCAGACGAGCTCGCGATGGTCTTCGAGCAGCTCCCTGAACGGGCAGTCGCGGAGCGAGACCTCCACGGTCCCCCGCTCCGCTCGCCGGAACCTCGGGTCGAAGCCAGCCTCGGCCATCGCCTCCTGAAGGACGGCGAGGTTGCGCCGGGCCGGCAGCCGCGTCCCGGGCCTCGGGCCGCCCTGGACGGCGAGATAATGACCCCATTCCTCCGCCAGCGCGGTCGCGCGCTCCCGGCCCCGGACGCCGGTCACCAGGCCCGTGAGGATCTCGGCGAGCAGCCGGTAGTCCCGGCCTTCGCGAGCGTCGCGATCGACCGCGGCGTAGAGGGTCTGAGGGCGGCCGACCGTTGCGGACCCCTTCCGTTGCTCGCGCCGGACGAGGCCGGCTTCCTCGAGCCGGCGGAGATGGGGGCGGAGCGTGTTCGGATGCAGGGAAAGCCGGGTCGAGAGCTCGCGGACGGACACGGAGCGACCCGACAGCCCCAGGTAGCGATAGAGCCGGAAGCGGGTGTCGTCGGCCAGCGCCTTGTGGACCTCGATCGGGCTCGGCTCACGACGAGACATCGACGTCCCCGGTCGCCCGCCGTACCATAGGAGTAAGCACGGTTCGCACGGTCCCAATCAGGATAATCCGGAGGTCCCCAGCATGGTCACCGAAGCTCAGGTCCGCGAGGCCCTCCGCAGCGTCAACGACCCGGAGATCGGCAAGCCGATCGAAGACATCGGCATGCTGCGGGGCATCCGGGTGGACGGCGGCCTGGTCACGGTCGACGTCCTGATCACGATCGAAGGTTGCCCGCTGAAGGACCGGATCACCAGCGACGTGACGGCCGCGCTGAAGCCCCTGCAGGGTGTCGAACGCGTCGAGGTCTCGCTCTCCCCGATGAGCGAGGAGCAGCGCGCCGAGCTCGTCGGGAAGCTGCGCGGTGGCGGCGCGCCGGCACAACAGAAGACCTTCTTCACCAACAGCGACACGGTAGTGATCGCGGTCGCCTCGGGCAAGGGCGGGGTCGGCAAGTCGAGCGTCACCGTGAACATCGCCTGCGCGCTCGCGGCCGAGGGCTACCGGGTGGGTGTGCTGGACGCCGACGTCTGGGGGTTCAGCGTCCCGAGGATGATGGGGGTCACCGGCAAGCCGGTGGGGTTCAACGACATGATCCTGCCGCTGGAGTCGCATGGCGTCCGGATCATCTCGATGGGGTTCTTCGTCCCGGAGGAGACGCCCGTGATCTGGCGCGGGCCGATGCTGCACAAGGCGATCGAGCAGTTCCTCGGCGACGTCTACTGGGGCGACCTCGACTTCCTGCTCTGCGATCTGCCTCCGGGGACGGGGGACGTCTCGATCAGCCTCGCCTCCTTCCTGCCGGGCGCCTCGATGCTCGTGGTGACGACGCCGCAGGAGGCCGCGCGCAAGGTGGCCGAGCGGGCCGGCAAGATGGCCGAGCGCACCAACCTGCGACCCATCGGCGTGGTCGAGAACATGTCGTGGTTCCTCTGCCCGCACTGCGGGGAGCGCGAGCCCGTCTTCGGCGAGGGCGGCGGGCGGGAGGCGGCGGACACGCTCGGCGTCCCGCTGCTCGCGCAGGTGCCCCTCCTGCCCGCGCTTCGAGCCGGCGGGGACGCCGGGACCCCCATCGTCGTCTCGGACCCCGACTCCCCCGCCGCGGAGGCGCTCCGCGTGGCGGCACGAGAGATCGCGCGGTCGACCCGGACGAAGGTCGGCAAGCCCCTGCCGCTGATGGCGCCCGCGGGCGCCGCGGCGGTCGGCGGGCACCACGGCCACGCCCACTGAAGCCGGCGTTCGCAGCTCCGTTCGCCCTCAGGCCGCCAGGGCGCCGGCGTCCACCTCACGATCGGGCGGGCGACCGCCCGGTCGCGCCCGGATCGCCCAGACGAGGAGCGTGGCGAGGCAGACGACCGACACGGTCATCCCCGTCCACTGGCTGCCGGTGAGCCCGAAGATCCGCTTGTCGACGCGCAGGAAATCCTCGAGCACCCGGGTCGCACCGTAGAAGGCACCGAACGTGAGCGTGAGGATCCCGAGGCGGCGCGGGCTCCGGGACATCAGGTAGAGGCCGAGGAACAGGATCGTCGCGAAGAACATGTCGTAAAGGGCGGTCTGGTGCACGCCGACGCCCGATCCCAGCAGCTCGCCGCTCGCCGAGGTGAGCGTCGCGCTCTGTCGCGTGATCTCGAGGACCTGGCCGCCGTCGAGCGTGGCGCGGCAGACCTCGCCGGCGCATCCGAACCCAGCGAGCTGCCCGCCCTGGTACTGCCAGGCGAGGAGCCAGCTCGTCGGCTTGCCGAGGTGGTCGCCGATGATGAGGTCGCCGATCCGGCCGAACGCGATCCCGAACGCGAGCCCGATGACCGCGCCGTCCATCACCTGGAAGAACGAGTACCCGTACCGTCGGAACAGCGGGACGTTGATGAGCACGGCACCGGCGATCCCCCCCAGCAGGGTCAGCCCGCCGCGCCAGAGCGCGAGCATCTCGCCGATCGAGTCGAACTCGGAGAAGTGGCCGACCACGTAGAAGAGCCGCGCGCCGATGATCGTCCCGATCAGCGACCAGAAGACCATCGAGTTGATGTGCTCGACGGTCACCCCGCGCTTCGGCCCCTCGTGCATGAGGATCCAGGCGCCGAACAGGTAGCCGACCGCGATCCCGATCCCGTGCGGGCTGATCGCGAGGTCCCCGAACAGGTCGAACCGGTCCACCACCGGCCAACCGATCGCGCCGAGGAGCGGGCTCACGCGCCGAGTCTATCGGTGGGCTTCGGGACGACGGGCCGTGGCGTCCTCATTCGACGAGCGCCGCCGCGACGGCCTTGCCGACGAGCACGCCGCCGACGACGTCGGCCGGGTAGTGCACGCCCACGTGGCTCCGCGAGGCCGCCACCACCAGGCCGAGGGCGTCCAGGGCCGTTCGCGCGGGAGGGCTCAGCTCCCGACCGGCGACGGTCGTGAACGCGAGGAGGACCGCGGGGTGGCTGCTCGGCCACGAGCTCTCGCGCGGCGGCCCGATGAGCAGGCGCGTCCCGTCGCGGTCGGCCTCGTAGGGTCGCGGACGACGGAAGACCCGCTTCAACCCTTGCCCGGCGAGCCACGTGAGTCCCGCCGCGCCACGCGCCCGGGCG
>JBOGVL010000296.1:0-3856 GCA_050692535.1 Actinomycetota bacterium
CAGCGAGAGGTAGCCGAGCGAGTCCGCGCCGACGTACTGCCGGATCTCCTCGACGGAGAGGTCCGACGCGATCAGCTCGGCGCGGGTGGACATGTCGATGCCGTAGAAGCACGGCCACTTGATGGGGGGGCACGTGATCCGGGTGTGGACCTCGCTCGCGCCGGCCTCGCGGAGCGTCTGGACGAGCTGCCGCGTGGTGGTGCCGCGGACGATCGAGTCGTCGATCACCACGAGCCGCCTGCCTCGGATCGCCTCGGGGATGGGGTTGAGCTTCAGCCTCACGCCCCGCTCCCGGAGCGTCTGCGACGGCTGGATGAATGTGCGCCCGACGTAGCGGTTCTTGATGAGCCCCTCGCCGTACGGGATCCCCGAGACCTCCGCGTAGCCGGCGGCCGCCGAGTGACCGGTGTCGGGCACCGGGATCACGAGGTCGCCGTCGGCCGGCGCCTCGGCCGCGAGCCGGCGTCCGAGCTCCCGCCGGACCTCGTACACCGTGCGCCCCCGGATGCGCGAGTCCGCGCGCGCGAGGTAGACGTACTCGAAGATGCAGAGCGCCGTCCGCGGGCTCTCGGCGAACCGCACCGAGTGCAGGCCGCGGTCGTCGATCCGGATCAGCTCGCCGGGCTCGACGTCGCGGACGAACACCGCGCCGACGATGTCGAGTGCGCAGGTCTCGGACGCGACGACGAAGCCGTTGGACAGCCGTCCGATCGACAGCGGGCGGAGCCCGTGCGGGTCTCGGGCCGCGAACAGGCTGCGCTCGTCCATGAGCACGAAGGAGAACGCGCCCTCGAGCGTCGGCAGGACCTCGAGCGCCGCGGCCTCCAGATCCTCGGACGATCCCCCCGACAGCAGCGTCGCGACGAGGTCGGAGTCGGTGGTCGCGGCCCCACCCCGGCCGGCGCGCTCGGCGAGCTCCAGCGTGTTCACGAGGTTGCCGTTGTGCCCGAGCGCGAGCGATCGCTGCCCGTCGTTCTTGAACGCGGGCTGCGCGTTCTCCCAGGTCGTCGAGCCCGTGGTGGAGTACCGGGTGTGGCCGATCCCCAGCTCGCCCTGCAGCGTGGCGAGGGTGGGCTCGTTGAAGACCTGCGCGACGAGCCCGAGCTCCTTGTACACGAGGAGGTGCTCGCCGTCGGAGACCGCCATGCCGGCGGACTCCTGGCCGCGATGTTGCTGCGCGAACAGTCCGAAGTAGATGAGCCTGGCGACCTCCTCGCCCGGGGCCCACACCCCGAACAGGCCGCACTCCTCTTTCGGACTCTCCGCGCCCACGCGGCCCGATGCTAGCACCGGCCTCCGGCGCTCCCGGGACGCCGACGAGTTCTTGACGCTCTTTCCGTCAGCGGACGAGCGCCGGGATGCGCTGGACGGCGTTGTTCGCGTAACCGCCGACGTTCCACGGCGGCTCGAGCGGCTGGCTCGCGCCGCTGCCGTCCGTGGCTCGGCTGCAGAGCACGCGCTCGCCGGGCGACGCGAGCCACTCGAACGACCATCCTCGCCAGGCGAACGCCGAGCCCGATGCCGGATCGAGCTCGGCCTCCCACCAGGTCCGCCCCTCGTCGTCGCTGAACTCGACCCGCTCGATCGGAGCCAGGCCGGACCACGCGCGGCCGCGCACGACCTGCTTTCCGGCGTCGACGATCCGGCTGCGAGTGAGGAACTCGGGGATCCCGGGAGGCACCATCAGGCTCCTCGGACGGATCCGAGCGAGCGGGACCCCGTCCTCGTCGGGGTCGGACCGGAGACGGTAGCCGCGCGCCTGCTGATACCCCGCGAACGGCTCCGTGAGCACCGAGACCCGCGAGAGCCACTTGACGTGCGTCATCCCGTACCAGCCGGGGACGACGAGCCGGAGAGGGAACCCGTGCTGCGGCGGCAGCGGCTCGCCGTTCATCTCGAACGCGAGGAGCACGTCCTCGCGCATCGCCTCGTCGAGCGGCAGGCTGCGCTCGTACGCCTGCTCGACCTCGCCCTCGACGCCGCGGTCCAGGCCCGTGAACAGGACCTCTAGGGTGCCCGGCCCGACGCCCGAGTCCTCGAGCACGTCGCGGAGCGGGACGCCGGTCCACTCCGCGTTCCCGACCGCCTCCAGGAGCCACGGCTGGCTGACCGGCCGAGGGTCCAGGAACGCCCGCCCGTTCCCGGCGCATTCGAGCGTGACCGCCTGCGTCACGGTCGGGCTCCGCCGGAGCTCGTCGAGCGACAGCTCTCGTGGGCGGGCCACGGACCCGCCGACCCGCAGCCGCCAGACGGCGACGTCGACGGGCGGGATGTCGTAGTGGATGAGCAGATAGTGGAGCCCGGCGGGGGTCACGTCGTACCGCAGAGCCTCCAGCGGCATCCCGTGGTTCCGCGCGGCGAGCTGCAGCTCCTCGCGGCTGATGCCCTCCGGCGGGGTACCCCCACCGTCCGAGGGAGCGGCCGACCCGCGGATGCGGCCGCGGAAGCGCAGCGACGCCGACGCTGCGGCGATCGTGAGCTCCTCGCCGTCGACGGAGAAGGAGTCGGCGGCGCCGAGGACGGCGAGGACCGTCGCCTCCTGCGCCGCCAGCTCGCCCGGGCACGCGATGCGGGTCGTCGCCAGCGGGCCGAACGAGATCGAGCCGCCGTCCAGCACGTAGGTCCCCGTGAATCGGTTGCAGCCCGTCGACCCCGAGGCCCGCCCCTCGGACAGGGTCAGCGTCGCGGCTTCGCCGGCGACGGGCTCGGCGCCGTCGACCGACGTCAACGTCCAGGTCGTTCCCTCGATCGACATCACCTCCCGTCTCCTCAGCTCGCCAGCAGCTTCGGGATCGCGCCCTCGTGCGCGGCCGCGGCGTCCTCGAGCGTCACGTCGGCGACCTGGTCGAACACGATCCGGGGGCCGCCGGTCTCGCCGAGCCGCGAGAACGGCACGCGAAACGCGGCGGCGAGATCCTCGAGCTCGGAGGCCCGCTCCGGCGCCGCCGTCACGACCGCCCGCGAGGCCGATTCGCTGAACAGGGCGACGTGCGGCGGCAGGTCGCCCGGGAGCGAGACGGCGAACCCGGTCCGGCCGGCGAGCGCCGACTCGGCGAGCGCGACGGCCAGGCCACCGTCGTCGCAATCGTGCGCCGAACGCAGGAGGTCCGACCCGGCCGCCTCGATCAGCAGGCGATGGAGGGCGCGCTCGCGCTCGAGGTCGAGCGCCGGCGGCCGTCCGGCCACGACCCCGAGCTCGACCTCGGCGAGCTCGGAGCCCCCGAGCTCGGGAAAGGTCTCGCCGAGCAGGTAGACGAGCGTCCCCTCCCCGAACTCGTGACGGACGGCCAGCCGGTAGTCGCGGATCACGCCGAGCATCCCGACGACCGGCGTCGGCCAGATCGCCGAGCCGCCCGACTCGTTGTAGAAGCTGACGTTGCCGCCGGTCACCGGGGTCTCGAACGCGCGACACGCGTCGGCCATCCCGCGGATCGACTCGACGAACTGCCACATCACCTCGGGGCGCTCGGGGTTGCCGAAGTTCAGGCAGTTGGTGACGGCCAGCGGCGTCGCCCCGACGCAGGCGACGTTGCGCGCCGCCTCGGCGACGGCGTGCGCGGCGCCCAGGTAGGGGTCGAGCGTACCGAACCGCCCCTTGCCGTCGCTCGACAGCGCCAGGGCCTTCATCGTGCCCTCGATCCGGATCAGCGAGGCGTCCCCGCCGGGACCGAGCACGGTCCCGCCCTGCACGATCGAGTCGTACTGCTCCCAGACCCACCGCTTGGACGCCACGTTCGGCGATGACAGCACCGCGAGCAGCGCGTCGGCGGCGGACGACCGGAACGTCGCGAACGTGGGATCGTCGGCGACGACGTCGTCCCGCTCCGCCGGCGGCGCCATTGGACGGGTGTAGACG
>JBOGVL010000297.1:0-3829 GCA_050692535.1 Actinomycetota bacterium
GCTCCTGGCTGCGCCCCTAGCGGGGGCCCTGCGCCTCCGCCTCGCGGGACCGCCGCCACCGCCGCTCGGCCTCCGCCTGGTCGCCCCGCCGCTCCGAGACCTTCGCGAGGGCGCGCCAGGTCCATCCGCCCATCTGGCGCTCGCCCAGCTCCTCCGAGATGCGGACCGCCGCGTGCAGGTCCTCCTCCGCCTCGTCGAGCCGGCCGAGGTCGCGCAGGACGATCCCACGCTCGGCCCTGGCGTCCGCGAGCTCCCACCGGGCTCCGAGCTCCTCGAAGATCGCGATCCCGCGGTCCAGCCCCGGCAGCGCCTCCTGGTGCCGCCCGAGCGTGTCGAGGACACGGGAGCGCTGCACCTCGGCCATCGCCACGCTGAACTGGTCGTTCATCTCCTCGGCGAGCGCGAGCGCCTCGTCGCTCAGGACGAGGGCGTCCAGCGCGTCCTGCTCGCTGTCGGGTCCGAATCCGGGCCCGCCCGTCCGGTTGATCGAGAGCGAGTTGAGCGCGCGGACGCGCGCCCAGCCGTCCTCGGGGTCGGCGACGTCCAGCGCGCGGCGCCAGGTCGCCTCGGCCTCGTCGAGCCGGTTCCGCGTCCACGGCACCCACCCGGCGAACAGCAGCGTTCGCGCGATCGCCCACGGATCGCCGAGCTCCTCGGCCGCGGCGAGCGAGCGGTCGAGCAGCTCCTTGGCCTTGTCGAGATCGGCCTCGACGTTGATCGCGATGTCGCCGAGGAACCGCAGCGCGAGCGAGAGCGCGAAGGGGTCGCCGGTCCTCTCGCCGAGCTCGACGGCGCGTTCGAGCGCCTCGGTCGCGCCCGCGTACTCGCCGAGCCAGTACCGTGCCTCGCCGATGCCGGCGAGCGCCCGCGCCTCGCGGACGCCCCACGTCTCCTCCGGACCCGCGATCGCCAGGGCCCGCTGGTAGTAGTCGACCGCCTCGCGGCTCTCCATCCGGCGCCTGGCGCGGTCGCCCGCCTCGACGAGCGCCTCGGCGGCACGGTCGGGCACCGTGCGGTCGTCCGGGTCGAGGTCGAGCGACGCGAGCGCCGCGAGCTCGAGGTGCTCGGCCGCCCAGGTCGGATGCCCGCGCTCGCGGATCCGGTCGGCGATCAGCTGGTGCAGGCGGACGCGCTCGCGTTTGGGCAGGGTCGCGTACGCGACGTCCTTGACCGTGGCGTGTCGAACGCGCCACCGGGGCGCCGGGTGGCTCCGGTCCTCGCGGACCAGGATCTCGGCCTCCTCGAGCTCCCGCAGCTCGTCCAGCGTCGCCTCCGGGTCGATCGCGTGGAGCTCGTCGAGATCGAACGAGACGAAGAACGCCGACGCGCGCCGTGCGAGCTCCCGGAGACGTGGCGGGAGGGCGTCGAGTCGGGCCGAGACGACGGCCTGCACCGTCGGCGGGAGGCTGGTGCGCGATGTCGGAGACTCGGGCAGGAGCATGCCCGTGGTCTCGATGATGAAGAACGGGTTGCCGTCGGCGCGCGCGACGATCTCGGCCGCCTCGGCGTCGTCGATGGGTCCGCCGGCCGCCTGCCGGACGAGATCGATCGCCTCGTCGGACGAGAGCGGGTCGAGCCGGATCACCACCATGTTGTCGCTGCTCCGCCCCCACGCCGGTCGGACGTCGAGGAGTCCGGGGCGGGCGAGCACGAGCACCATCGTGCGGCGCGGCCCGTGGCGCGGGGGGGCGGCGAGGCGCTCGATCAGCTCGAGCATCGGCGGCCGGAGGCCCTGCGCGTCGTCGAAGACGTGAACGACCGGCCGCTCCTTCGCCAGATGGTCGACCAGGGCCACGACGCCGGCCTGGACGTCCCGGACGAACGCGGACTCGTCGCGGCGCTCGGCCAGGCCGAACAGGAGCGAGAGCCGGTCCACGATCCGGTCGACCTCCTCGCCGTCGCCGGTCCCGACCGCGCGCTCCACGAGCTCGCGCAGCCGGCGTCTCGCCTTGTCGGGTGGGTCGTTCTCGTCCAGCCCGGCGAGCTCACCCACGATCGCGGCGGCCGGCGCGAACGTCGCCGAATCCGTGAACGTGCGCGCCCGTCCGAAGAGCACGCTGACGTCGTCGCCGAGGCCGGCAACGAGCTCGTCGGCCAGCCGCGACTTGCCGATCCCCGGGTCGCCGAGGATCGTGACGAGCACCGGGCGCCCGGTGGCGGTCGCGCGCGCGAAGCTCTCGCGCAGGATGGCGAGCTCGCTCGCCCGCCCGACGAGGGGGATCGTCCGGCGCGTCGACCTCGGCGTGATCCCTCGTACCGGGAAGGCGGTGAGCTCGCCGTCGAATCCCTTGGCCTGGACGCCCCGGCCGTCGCCGTAGGAGACCGCGTCGACCGTGAGCGCCACGGTCGTCTCACCGGCGAGCACCTCGCCCGGCTCGGCGGCCGTCTGGAGCCGGGCCGCGGCGTTCACGACCGGGCCGGTGACGAGGAGCTGCCCGGCCGGCCCGAGGCCGGTCGCCGCCTCGCCCGACTCGATGCCGACGCGGACCTCGAGCTGCTCGGTCAGGCCGAGGGTCGTGCCGACGCGGCGGACCCGGTCGCGGATCGCGAGCCCGGCACGGACGGCGCGGAGCGCGTCGTCCTCGTGCACGGTCGGCAGCCCGAAGACGGCCATCACCGCGTCGCCGATGAACTTCTCCGGCCGGCCGCGGAGCGCCTGGAGCTCCTCGGTGGTGGCGTCGACGAACCGGGAGAGGACCTCGCGGGCCCGCTCCGGGTCCAGGCGCCGCGCGAGCCCGGTGGAGTCGACGAGGTCCGCGAACAGGACCGTGACCATCTTCCGCTCCTCGGTCCCGAGCGGGATGCCCACGACCGCGCCGCAGTTGGGGCAGAATCGGGCGCCCTCGGGGAGCGGCTCGCCGCAGACCGCGCAGTTCATGTCGGCAGGATAGGCGCCGGCGCCGACGCGGCTCACGTCGTGGACGTCAGCCGACGGGCTCGAGGGCGACGGCCGGGATCACCCGGGACGTCGTCCGCGGGTACTCGGCGAACCCCGGGCGGCGCTCGACCTGGCGCGCGTAGACCTCGTCACGTTCGGGGCCGGTGATCTCGACCGCGCGGACCGGGATCGTCCGCGTCTCGAACTCGATCGAGGGACTCGGATCCGCGAGGACGTTGCGGACCCAGTGGGGCTCGGTCGGCGAGCCGCCCTTCGTGCCGAACACGACGAAGCGGTCCCCGTCGGGGAGGCAGTCCAGGACGACCGTGCGAGGGAGCCCGGTCTTCGCCCCCTTGGTATGGAGCACGAGCAGCGTGGCCCCCTCGAAGAAGCCACCGACCTTGCCCCCGTTCGCGCGGAACTCCTCGATGATGGTCGCGTTCGGATCGTTGCCGTGGGGCATCGGAACCTCCTCCTGACGCCGGCTATGGGTACAACCGGCGGGCGCGGAGCTTCCTTCCGAGCGGATCGACTACCCGGACTGCCGGGCTTCGCGCTTCTCCTCGTAGTGCGTGGCCATCGCGTCGAGCATCGCCAGGTAGTTGGTGATGCCGTCGCGGGCCTGCTCGGCCTCGTCGGTCAGCCCCGTGAGCTCGTCGATCTTCCAGTGGGTGAACAGGATCGGCAGCACGACGTCGTCGTGGTGGATCCGCAGGTCGTAGATCCCCACCTTGGCCATCTCGAGAGCCTTCGCCTTGAACTCCGGCATGTCGAGGCCGGGCATCTGGAACCCGGTCACCTGGCGGTTGATCGCGAGCAGCATCTGGGACGGAACGATCTCGAGCGCGGCGGCGCCGAGCTCCCGGTAGAAGACGTAGTGGAGGTTCTCGTCCGTCGCGATGCGCGCCGTGAGACGTTCGATCAGCCGGTCCCGGGTGAACGCGCCCGTGT